>NZ_JBFTJR010000008.1:0-104611 GCF_056395525.1 Caulobacter sp. 10L414 | reverse complement strand
AGCAAGGCCTGCCGGACCACCCGCGCGGGGGCCGGAACCACATGCTCGCCATAGGCCGCCCTGCGCTCGTCCCGCGTCAGGGTCTGGGCGAACAGGGCGGCGAAGCCGTCGGGCGAAAGAGGCATGGCGCCGCTCCAGCGCGCCAGCAGCCGGCGCAGCGCCCAGGCCGCGCGCGGCCGGGCCAGCAGGCCCAGCGGCGGCGTCGAGGCGATGGCCACGCCGCAGGCGCCGCAGCCGCCATCGAGCAGGCGCTGCACGATCAGGCCGCCCAGGCCGTGGCCGATCACGATCGGCGGCTCGACCATGGCCACCGCCTGGGCGGCGTAGGCCTGGACCACCGCCTCCAGGGTCAGCCGGCCCAGCGCCCGCGGCGGCAGGCGACGCAAGTCCTCGGCCGGCGCGTCGAGCAGCGGCCAGGCCGGCGCGACCACCTTCAGGCCCCGGGCCTCGTAGCGGGCCTTGAAGCGGTCCCAGGCGCGCGGCGTCAGCCAGGCGCCGTGGATAAGCATGACGGCGGCGGTCACTCGTCTCTCCAATCAGCCGGCGGCGGCCGCCGGCCAGTCGACCTCATTGGCGACGGCTTCGGGCGTTCCCCCGCGCAGTCGCCGCCAGACGCTGGGCGACACGCCCTCGAAGCGGCGGAACATCCGGCAGAAATGGGCCTGGTCCGACAGGCCGCAGGCCAGGGCGATGGCGGCCAGGGATTCGCCGCCCTCCAGCATCATGGTCTTGGAGCGGGCGATGCGGCGGCGGTTCACATAGGCCTTGGGCGCGTCGCCGAAGCTGATGCGGAAGGCGCGCGAGAAGTGGCTGGGGCTGAGGCGGGCGGCGGCGGCCATCTCGGCGCTCGAGATGCGGCCCGTAAGGCGAGCCTCCACCAGGGCCTTGATCCGCAAAACCTGCCAGGGCGCCAGCCCCCCGCGCTGCATGGCCGGGGCTGCGGCGAAGGACTTGGCCTGCTGTCCGGCGGCGGCGTCGATCTGCGGCAGCAGGCGCACGGCCACGGCGATGCAGCGCTCGGCGTCGGCGGGGTCGGTCGCCAGGGCGTGACGGGCCTGCATCAGCAGCAGGCGGATCTGGTCCCTGGCGGGCTCCGTGGCGAGGTCTAGGGCCGGTTCGGGAACGCGGGTCGACACGGTCTGGACTTGCATCGTCGCTCTCTTCGGCTGGTCGCGAACGCGCCGACGACAGGCGGCGCACCAGCAAATTCAACCAAAGGAGGGGCCCTAACCATTCCCGCCCGGGTGAACCTCCGCCACCCAGGCGGGTGAAGCCCACGCCCCGAATGGGAGCGCTATCCGCGTTGGTTGCGGGCCTCGGCCGAGAACAGCGACAGGAACGCCAGCACCGCCGAGAGCGAGAACGCCCACTGCCCGCCGAAGCCGAACGCCAGCGCGCCCAGGCCGCAGCCGGCCGCGAACAGGCCCACGGCGACAGACAGCTTCCTGATCCGCGCGACCGAGGCGTCCCGATCGGGTCCACGCCGCACCAGCTCGGCCACGTCGAGCATGATCTGGGTGGTCGAGCCGGTCATCAGGGTGGTCGGCGGGGCGTTGGGGATGTGCACCCGGTGGGCGGCGTTCTGGATGGCCATGGCGCAGACGAACAGCACCGCCACCAGGATCAGCTGCCAGCTGTCGCCCTTGGCGAACGGCGACAGGACGACGGCCGCGATCGAGCCGGCGACCAGCAGCACGGTCTTCACCGCCAGCATGATCCGCAAGGTGGGCAGGTTGGCGGCCGCCAGCTTGAAGGTGACGAGCCGGCTGACCAGCACCGCCAGGCAGAACACCGGCAGCACCAAAAGCTTGGCCACCGCCCCTTCCGCGCCGTGGATCATGGCCGCGCCGAAGGTGACGAAGTTGCCGGTGACGTGGGCGACGAACACGCCCTGCAGAGCCAGAAAGCCGACCGTGTCGAGATACCCGCCGTTGAAGCTCATCAGTTGGGAAAGGCTCGGGAATCGCATGGTCACCATCCGTACTTGAGCTCGACGCCGAGATAGTCGCTGTCGTCCCGGCCCGAGGCGCGCAAGGTCGCCCCGGCCTCGTAGTGGACGGCCTCGATGGTCCCGGTCAGGCTCGGGTTGAAAGCGTAGTCGGCCCGCAGGTGGGCGTAGGCCCCGGTCCAGCGTCCGCCGCGCCCGGCCGTGCCGGACAGGGGGATGAAGGGCTGGGCGTAGATCGCGTCGGTCGTCTCGCGCCGCCACTGGCCCGCCAGGGCGGCGGTCACCGAAAGACCCTTGGCGGGCGTCACGGTCACCGACGGCTTGACGTGCACGAGGTTGGCGTAGCCGGTGTAGGCCGCGCGAGTGAAATAGGCCGCGTTGGGATAGAGCGGGTCGAACGTGCCCACGCGCCCATCTCCCGACCGCTCGTCGCCGCTGGCCGTGTCGACCTGGAAGCCCAGGCGCGGCTTCCAGGCCAGCGCCTTGAGCGTCCAGCCGATCCGGCCGCCGGCGGCCCAGGCGCGCGCGTCGCTGGTCCCTACCTCGCCGCGCTGGACCATGGCCTCCAGGTCCCAGTCCAGCGCCCCGGCCGCGCCCAGATAGCGCAGGTCGTAGGCCTGGCGGTCCTCTTCGCCGACCGCGTCGACATAGCGGGCGGTCGAGCGGGCGAACCTGGCGGCATAGGCCGAGACCACACCGCCGGGCGCCTTGCGCTCGACGCGGATCAGGTCGAGCCGCACGTTGCCGCTGGACGTGTCGTCGAAGGCTTCGCCGTCGTGATACTGCACCGGCTGGCTGACGAAGCCCGCCAGCTTCCAGGGCCCACGCGACCAGTCGGCCCAGACCGCGTCGAACGACTGGCGCACGCCGGGGCCGTCGCGGGCCGACAGGAACCGCTGCTGGTCGATCGGGAAGTCCTGGCGACCCACGCGCACATTGGCCTTGCCGCCCCAGACCTGCGTCTCGTAGCCGACGAAGGCCAGGCGCAGGTCCAGGCGGTTCTGGTCGGCCGGGCCGATGTCGCGGCGACCGAAGGCGCGCACGTCCTCGATCTGCGCGAAGCCCTGCCAGCCGCCCTTGCGCGCGTCGGCATGAACCTGCAGGCGCTGCGACAGGCTGGTGTCGGTAGGCTCGCCGCCGAAGCTGGCCGCGTCGCCCGTCTCGATCCGCTCGCGCAGGGTGAGGCCGAGCGAGAGCGACGTTTCCGGCCGCTCCTCCTGCCAGCGGTTGACCTTGATCGCTGGACGCTCGGCCGCCATGGCCGGGACCGCGACGAGAACGAGCGCCGCGGCCGCCAGCGTCCTCATGACCGCTCTCGCGGTTGCAGGTCGTGCCAGGCGACCAGCAGGAAGCCGCCGATCAGGCCCAGATGCTCGAAGAAGCTATTGGTCGCGCCGAAGCGCTCGGGCGGGACCATCTCCCAGAAGCGGTTGGCCATGAAGGTGGCCCCCAGGGTGAAGGCCGCCAGGGCCAGCGCCCCCAGCCAGCGCAGCCGGCCGGAGAGGATCATCAGCGAGGCGGCGATCTCCAGCACGATGACCAGCACCGCGAAGAAACCGGCCGGCGACAGGCCGAAATGGGTCATCTCCGCCAGCGCGCCCTGAAAGTCGAACGCCTTGGTCAGGCCGCCCTGGATATAGGCGGCGCAAAGGCCCAGAAGCGCGACCCAGCGCACCGCCGGCGCGAGGAAGGCCCCGCGCAGACGTTGGACGGAGGCGTTCATCAGACCGCCCAGCACGCGCAGCCGAGCGCGCCCCAGAACGACTTGAGATCGGCGATCGGCAGGCTCTTGGTCCAGGCCGTGGCGTGGTCGTGGCCGTGGACGCCGCAGCTGCTGGCGCAGCCGCACGAGGCGGCCGCCTGGCGGCGCAGGGTCTTGTCCGTCTCGGGCTCGGCCCAGGCGGCGTAGCCGCCGAAGGTCCGCACCGGCGACCAGTCGGGCATGGCCGGCGGCACCTCGTTCTCGTCGAGCTTGGAAAAGTCGCCAGCGCCGTAGACGATCTTGCCGCCGACCATGGTCAGGTCCGAGGTCATGTCGGCGATCTCGTCCTCGGGCACGCCGAAGAAGTCGCGGTCGGGCACGATCAGGTCGGCCAGTTGGCCTTCCACGATCCGGCCCTTCTTGCCCTCCTCGTTGGAGAACCAGGTGACGTTCTCGGTCCACATGCGAAGCGCGCTCTCACGATCAAGGCAGTTGCGCTGCGAATAGAGGCGCGTACCGCCGACGGTCTTGCCGGTGATCATCCAGGCCAGCGAGACCCACGGATTGTACGAAGCCACGCGCGTCGCATCCGTGCCGGCAGAGACCTTCAGGCCCTTCTCCAGCATCTTGGCGATCGGCGGCGTCGCCTCGGCGGCGGCCGGGCCGTAGCGCTCCAGGAAGTACTCGCCCTGATAGGCCATGCGGTGCTGCACGGCGACGCCCCCGCCGAGCGCGGCGATGCGGTCGATCGACTTCTCCGAAATCGTCTCGGCATGGTCGAAGAACCAGTTCAGGCCCTCCAGCGGGACGTCCTTGTTGACCTTCTCGAAGACGTCCAGCGCCCGGTCGATGGTCTCGTCATAGGTGGCGTGCATCCGCCAGGGCCAGCGGTTCTGAGCCAGGATCGTCACGACCTCCTCCAGTTCGCCTTCCATCTGCGGCGGCATGTCGGGGCGCGGCTGGCGGAAGTCCTCGAAGTCGGCGGCCGAGAACACCAGCATCTCGCCGGCGCCGTTGTGGCGGAAGTAGTCGTCGCCCTGCTTGTACTTCGACGTCTTCGTCCAGTTCAGGAAGTCGTCCTTCTCGCCCTTGGGCTTCTGGGTGAAGAGGTTGTAGGCCAGACGGATGGTCAGCTGGTTCTCGTCGGCCAGCTTCTGGATCACCTCGTAGTCGTCCGGATAGTTCTGGAAGCCGCCGCCGGCGTCGATCGCCCCGGTCACGCCCAGCCGGTTCAGTTCGCGCATGAAATGGCGGGTCGAGTTGACCTGATAGTCGAAGGGCAGCTTGGGGCCCTTGGCCAGGGTGGCGTAGAGGATCTGGGCGTTGGGCTTGGCCAGCAGCAGGCCGGTCGGGTTGCCCTGGCTGTCGCGGATGATCTGGCCGCCGGGCGGTTCGGGGGTGTCGCGGTCGTAGCCGATCACCCGCAGGGCGGCCTGGTTCAGCAGCGCGCGGTCATAGAGGTGCAGGATGAACACCGGCGTGTCGGGGGCCACGGCGTTCAGCTCCTCGATGGTCGGCAGGCGCTTTTCGACGAACTGGTGCTCGGTGAAGCCGCCGACCACACGCACCCACTGCGGCGGCGGGGTGATGGCCACCTGGCGCTTGAGCATGTTCATGGCGTCGGCCAGCGAGCGCACGCCGTCCCAGCGCAGCTCCATGTTGAAGTTCAGGCCGCCGCGGATGATGTGCAGGTGGTTGTCGATCAGGCCCGGCAGCGCCCGGCGGCCCTTCAGGTCGACGACCTTGGTGTTGGGGCCGGCCAGGGCCATGACCTCGGTCTCGGTCCCGACGGCGGAAAAGCGCCCCTCGGTCACGGCCACGGCTTCGGCGTTCGGATTGCTGCGGTCCAGGGTGGTGAAGCGGCCGTTGCGCAGGATCAGGTCGGGCGAGGTCATGGGCGGAACTCCGGGGGAAACTCTTCAGGGACGGGTCTTCAGGCCTTGGGCGCTGCGGGCGGTTCGCCTTGCGCCAGCTCGGCCGGCTTCTGGCCGCAGGGCAGCGGGCCGAACATGTGCGGCTTGACCTGGTGGTTCAGCCACGAGACGGCGGCCGGCTTGCGGGCCATCCAGCCCTTGACCAGCGGCGGGATCTGCTCGCCGACCAGGATGCCGAACAGGCCGACCAGGGCCACCACCGGCGGCGCCGGCGAGCGCACCTGCAGCAGGCCGTAGAACACGCCGACCGCCAGGCCGGCGGCGAGCGACAGGATGTAGATCTTCATCATCGGACGCCTTGCTGAGGCGCGTCGCGCCGGCCCGGGATCGAGCCGGCGCGGGCGGGCCTGTTAGCCTTCGTGGGCGTTGAACATCGACTTGGCGTAGATGATGCCCAGGCCGTAGCCGCCGCCGTGCACCTTCGCGATGCCGGTGGTCATGTCGTAGGTCTCGGTGCGGGCCCAGTCGCGCTGCATTTCCAGCAGGTACTGCAGGGCGGTGATCGGGCGGGCGCCGGCCTGGATCATGCGCTCGACGGCGCGTTCGTGGGCCTCGGCCGAGACGTCGCCGCAGGCGTCGGTGATCACGTAGACCTCATAGCCCTGGGCCAGGGCCGACAGCGCCGGGCCGACGATGCAGACGCTGGTCCACAGACCGGCCAGCACGATGCGGTCCTTGCCGATCTTGTTGATCTCCTCGATCACCGGGGCGTCTTCCCAGGTGTTCATCGAGGTGCGGTCCAGCAGGGTCTTGCCCGGGAACGGGGCGGTGACCTCGGCGAACATCGGGCCCGAGAAGCTCTTTTCGGCGACCGTGGTCAGGATGGTCGAGACGCCGAAGCCGGCGGCGGCGCTGGCCACCAGGCCGGCGTTGTTGCGCAGGGTGATCGCGTCGATCGAGTGGGTCGCGAACGCCATCTGCGACTGGAAATCGATCATGATCAGGGTGTGGTCGGTCGGCGTCAGCAGCTGCGGGCCGGGGGTCGGGGTGGCCTTGATCGGCATCGACTTTGTCCTTGGATGCGGATTGGAAGAAGTCCGGGGAATGTGTCGCGGCCGACACGAACGGTCTTGTTCAGTCGCCCCGCGATTTGGCCAAGTGGGCCATCGGGGCGTCCGCGAGGATCGTCGTGAATTCAAAGCGTAACCGCGCTAGACTACGCCCATGGGTTGAAAACCAGGGAGGGCGTCATGGCTCACGTCTATGCCGGGCTCGGCCACGACGGGCGGAAGATCTTTCTCTACGCGGCCGACCGCAAGACCAAGGTCCGCCAGGTGTTGTGGGGCGACTGGCTCAGCCTCGACGGCGAGGAGCCGGACGGCTGGCTGCGCATCAAGTGGTCGCCCAACACAAATCCCCAGACCCTCTACGTGCCCAAGGCCGACACCACGCCGACCCGGCCGCTGGAGATCGTGTTCCTCGACGTCGGCCAGGGCGACGGGGCGGTGCTGATCACTCCCGAGACCGGAGAGAAGGAGGGCGTGATCGTCGTCGACGCCGGCGAGGGCGACAACATGGAGCGGTTCCTGAACGGCCGCTTCAAGGCCTATCGCGGCTTTTCGTTCGACTCCGCGGTGATCACCCACCCCGACAGCGACCACTACCTGGGCTTCGGGGCGATCTTCGCCAACCCCAAGATCGGCTTCAAGCGCATCTGGCAGAACGGCCTGGTCGAGCGGGCGGTGTCGGGCACCTGGGCCAAGCTGGGGGCCTTCGTGAAGGATCCGGCCAGCAAGCTCACCTACCAGACCGAGCTGGCGCAGACCGAGGCCGACGTCCGCGCCCAGTTGCCCGACCGCAAGGCCAACGCCCGGTACGGCTTTCCCGGCGTGATGCAGGCCGCGCTGGACAATCCCAAGGTCGGCGAGATCGGCATGCTGTCGACCGAGCACGGCCAGATCGAGGACGGCCGCAGCTACATGCCCGGCTACGCGCCCTCCGACGGCCGCGGCTACGCCATCGAGGTGCTGGGCCCGGCGGTCGAGCGCGACACGGACGGCAAGGCGCGCCTGCGCCGCATCGGCGGTTCCTACGGCGAAACCAAGAACGGCCACTCGATCCTTCTGCGCCTGACCTACGGCCGGTTCAGCGTGTTCTTCGGCGGCGACCTCAACGAGCCGGCCGAGCGCTATCTGCTGACCCGCTACGCCGGGCTTTCGGCCTTCCCCGCCGCCGGCGGAACCGAGTACCGGATGATGGTCGGCAAGGTCGCCCAGCGCTTCCGCTCAGACATCATGAAGGTCTGCCACCACGGCTCAGAGAAGGTCACCGACGCCTTCCTCGAGGCGGTCAACCCGGCCTGCTTCATCATCTCGTCCGGCGACGAGGAGGGCCACGTCCACCCGCGCCCCGACCTTCTGGGCCGGCTGGGCCGCGCCGGCCGCGGCGCCTCGCCGGTGCTGCTGTCGACCGAGCTGCAGCGCTCCACCCGCGAGAAGACCGACCAGGCGCTGATCGAGAAGGTGGGCAAGGCCGTCGCCCAGTTGGCCGCCGCCCCCTCTCCCGCCCTGGCCGAGACCATCAAGGCCGACCTCGCCAAGCTGTCGAAGACCAATGTCGACGTCTACGGGGCCATCTACCTGAAGACCGACGGCCAGCGCCTGATCACCGCCTTCAAGATCGAGGCGAGCAGCCCCACCGACCTTTGGTTCTATTACGAGTACGTCTTCACGCCCGGCGGCGAGCTGGTGCTGGTGACCTGAGGCGCGCCCCCACGCAGCCCCAGGCCACCCCGACGCCCGATCAGTACCGGGCGCGGACGTTGAACAGCACCCGGCGCGGTTCGCCCCAGTAGCCGCCGTTGAAGTAGCCGACGTTGCGATAGTACTTCTCGTCGAACAGGTTGGTGACGTTGACGCCGACGCTGACCTTGGGCGTGAAGGCGTAGCGCACCAGGGCGTCGGCCAGGAGATAGCCGTCCTGGCTCACCCGCCGCGAGGCCAGCACCGGCGCGCCCGTCGAGGTGAAGGCGCCGCTGGGGGCGTTGATGTTCTGATAGACCTGCGTCTGCCAGCTGATCCCGCCGCCCAGCGTCCACTTGCCCAGCTTGTAGGTCGAGTTCAGCTTGACCATGTGCAGCGGATTGACGGTGAAGACCCGCACGCCCGCCGCGTTTTCGTTGTGGGTGTAGGTATAGCCGCCCGTGACGCTCCAGTTCGGGGTGATCGAGCCGGAGGCCTCGATCTCGCCGCCGCGGGTCTCGACGCCCTTCACCGCGCGATAGGCCGACGAGCCGTCGGGCAGCGAGTTGGCCGGCACGGTCGGGTCCAGCTCGGCGACGTTGTCCTGCTGCATGTAGAAGCCGTTGACCGAGGCGTAGAGCCGCTTGTCGAAGAACTCGGCCTTCACGCCGGCCTCGTAGTTGCCGCCGACCTTGGGATCCAGCTGCTTGAAGTCGGCGTCGAACAGGTTCTGCGGCTGGAAGACGTCGGCATAGCTGAAGAAGGCCGTCAGGTTGGTCGACAGGTCGTAGAGCACGCCGACATAGGGCGAGACGCGGTCCTGCGAGTAGCGGCCGGTCGTCGTGGTGCGGGCGCCGGTGGTGGTGCTGTAGTTCTCGGTGCGGGTGCTCCAGTCGCTGACGCGGGCGCCGGCGATCACTTTCAGGCGGTCGGTCGGGTTCAGGCGAACGGCGGCGTAGAGACCCGCCTCGCTGGTCGAGACGATGCTGCGCGGCCTGCCGGTGTTGTAGGTCACCGGCCGGCCGATCTCGCCGTCCCAGGTGTAGATGCTTGAGAAGGCCGTCAGGCTGTAGGGGCGGCTGGTGATGCCGGCGTTGATGGTGGCCAGGTCGCGCTCGAAGAAGTTGGCGCCCATGACCAGCTCATGCTGGCGGCCGAACATCTGGAACGGGCCCGAGGCGTAGGCGTCGACCGACTCTTCGCGTGTCTCGCTGACCGAATAGGTGTCGGAGATGGTCAGGCCAAGGCCCGTGGTCTTGTCGGCGAAGCCGCCGCTATTGGAGCCGGCCAGCAGCAGGCTCTCGGTGTCGGTGGCGCGGTTGTTGTAGGCCAGGCGCCCCACCCAGCCCGCGCCGAACTCGTGCTCGAGCACGGCGAACAGGTTGCGGCTGTCGCGCTCCCAGCGGTTCCACTTGGCCGCGGCGCTGTAGGAGCGCGGCATCTCGGCGACCGACCCGTCGCGGAAGAAGATCGGCGCGGCGCTCCAGGCCCCGCCCTTGGAGTCGGTGCGCAGGTAGTCGGCGCCGACGCGCAGGCGGGTCCTGTCGGTCAGGTCGGCCTCGACCACGCCGTACAGGCTGGGCGAGGTGTCGTGCTGGAACCGCACGTACGACTCGCGATCGGTATAGGCGCCGACCAGCCGGCCGCGCACCTTGCCGCTCTTCAGCAGCGGCCCCGACAGGTCGAGCTCGCCGCGCCGATAGTCCCACGAACCGGCCGACAGGCTGGTGCTGGCGCGGAAGTCCTCGGTCGGCCGCTTGCGCACCATGTTGATCGTCGCCGACGGATCGCCCGCGCCGGTGACCAGGCCCGTTGCGCCGCGCACCACCTCGATGCGCTCGTAGATCGAGGTGTCGCTCAGCACCGAATTGCCGCCGGCGCCGGTGGTGTACTGGGTGGGCACGCCGTCGAACTGGAAGTTGGTAATCGCAAAGCCGCGCGCGTTGAACAGCACGCGGTTGGAATCGTACTGCTGGACGTTGACGCCCGGGGTCTGGGCGAAGACCTCGGCCACCGTGATCAGGTTGAAGTCCTCGATCCGCTGGCGGGTGAAGACGGTCAGCGACTGGGGCGTCTCGCGCAGGGTCAGCGGCAGCTTGGTGGCGGTGTTGGTGCCCTTGACCTGGTAACCCTCGGTGCGGCCGGTCACCAGCACGGCGTCGACGGCGGTCTCGTCCTGGACGGCCTGGCCCTCGGCGTGGGCGACGCCGGCCAGCGAAAGGACGGCGACGCCGGCCAGCAGGGCTGCGCGGCGGGCGGGACGGTGGATAGCGGACAAGACGGGTCTTCCTTCGGGTTCGGATGATGCGGAGAGCGCCGGCGCACGGCCGGCGGAAAGGCGGGATCAGGGCTTGGCGCGCGGCCACCAGGTCTGGACCAGCAGCACCGGGGCGGCCGCCGCGGTCAGCAGGCCCAGCCAGCCGATCGCGCCCCAGGCCAGGCCCCAGGCGACCAGCGAGGCGGCCAGGCCGAGCGCGAGGCCCAGCCAGCCGGCGATCTCGAGGACCCGGCGCCGTTGCCTGGTCAGAGGTCCGCCGACCAGGGCCGCGTGATGGCGGGGCATGGCCAGCGACAGGGCCAGGAACCCGGCCAGGCAAAGCAGGAAGGCCAGCAGGGTCACGCCTCGGCCTCTGCCGGCTCGCGGACGACGACGGGCTGGACCGGCGGCGGCGCGACGGCCTTCGCCTTCCTCGCCTTGGGGGCGCCCGGCTTGTGGCGGACGACGCCCAGCGCCATCGCCGCGAAGGCCGCGCCCAGGGCCAGCAGGGTCAGGTCCATGACCGCCATGGCCGTGTCGCCGGCCTGCAGGCTGGCGAGGACCCCGCGCTGGGTGGCGACCAGATTGAACACCGGCAGCCCCGCCAGCAGCGCCGCGGTCAGCGACAGCTGCTCGATCCAGCCCCGGCGCGGCGGCCGGACGAAGCCGTGCAGCAGCAGTCCGCCCCAGGCGATGAACATCGCATGCACTTCCCAGTCGGCGCGCCCGGCCAGGGTCGTCGGCAGCAGGCGGTTGGCCCACAGGAAGACGGCCATGGCCGCGGGCAGGCCGGCGATCGTGCCGACGTTCAGGCGTTCGACCAGGCGGAAGCCGAAGTGCGGGCGGTCCGGATCGGCCAGCTTCTGGCGACGCTTGGCGATCCACAGGACCAGGCCCGTGGCCACCATCGCCGTGCCGGCCAGGCCCGACAGGAAGAACAGCCAGCGCAGGGTCATCGGCGCGAAGCGTCCGGCGTGCAGGCCGATCATGCCGCCCCTGGCGATCATCCCCCTCGACGTCGGCTCGACCTGCGAGCGGATCTTGCCGGTCACGCCGTCGAAGACGATCTCCCAGCGGCCGTCGACCAGGGTGTCGCTGGCCCGGCGGGTGAGCGTGATCCTCGCGGCCGCGTCGTTGGGGGCGTCGATGCGGATCAGGCCCGCATGACCGCCGTCCCAGGCCCGTTCGGCGGACGCCAGCACGGCGCCGATATCGACCAGGGGCGCGGCCTCGCCCGAGGGCTTCACCGGCTTGGCGCGGGTGATGCTCTGGGCGTAGTACGCCGTCTTGCTGGGATAGTTGGCCGCCACGCCCCAGGGCACGTACAGCACCATCAGGGTGACCAGCCCGGTGTAGGTGATCATGGCGTGGAACGGCAGGGCCAGCACCGCCAGGGCGTTGTGGCCGTCCAGCCAGCTGCGCTGGCCCTTGCCCGGACGGAAGGTGAAGAAGTCGGCGAAGATCTTCTTGTGGGTGATCACGCCGCTGACGATCGCCACCAGCATGAACATGGCGCAGAATCCCGCCACCCAACGTCCCCAGATCACCGGCACATAGCGCAGGTCGAAGTGCAGCCGGTGGAAGACGTCGCCGCCTTCGGTGTCGCGCGGCTGGGCGACCTGGCCGTCAGGGCCGATGGTCACGGCGTTGGGATCCACGCCTCGCCGCGGGGCCGGCCGGCCCTTCTCGCGGAAGGTGGCCATCGCGCCGCTGGCGCGCTCCTCGGGCAGGCTGATCGACCAGCTCGCCGCCTTTGGGGCGGTGGCCTGCAGGTGGGCGACCGCGCCGCGCGCGACCGTCTCGACGTCGCGCGCGGCCCCGATCTCGGGCCGCGACCAGCGGGTGATCTCCTCGCGCCAATAGCTGACCGCGCCGTTGAGGAAGATCAGATAAAGGATCCAGCCGACCAGCAGCCCGGTCCAGGTGTGCAGCCCGGCCTGCGACTGGCGGAAGCCCTGGGGCTTGGGTCCGGCGCCCTTCATGCCGCCCACGCCGCGCCCAGGCCGGCGACGACGCCGACGGCCAGCGTCACCAGGCCCGCGTGCAGGGCGCTGCGGGCCGCGAAGGTCCAGACCACCAGGGCCGCATAGATCCCGAACGACAGGATGGTCGACCACAGGGTGCGGTCCAGCGCCTCTCCCGGCAGCACGCGGGCCAGCAGCATGGTGCAGGCGGCCATCGCCGCGTAGCCGCCGAACATGGCGATCGCGATCCGGGCGAGGACGTCCGCCGTCCGCCCCAAGCCTGTCCACCTGCCCTGCGCCGCCCTCACGCCCGCTCCTTCGTCCAGCCCGACTGTTTACGTGGCGGTGCGAGTAGCGTTATTGAGAGTTAGTCGCAACGAAGCGGGCGACGGTTGGCCCGATCCGAAAACAAAACGGCCCGTATGCGAACTGACGAACCGCTGCGGTTGTGGCTCAACCAGACGATCTGGAACACCTGGGACCGGAGCCCCTTGCCCACCGAAACCCCCGAACCGCCTTTCGACAAGAGCAGCGCCGACCATCCGCCGATCCGGCCCGTGGTCGGGCTGCACGGCCGCCAGGCCAAGGGCTATTACGATCCGCCGCACGTGCACGACCGCGCCCAGTTCTCCTATCGGCTGGAAGGCGTGGCCGCCGTGCGGGCCGGCGGTTCGGCCATCCTGCTGCCGCCGGGGCGCGGGGTGTGGATCCCCCCGGGCCTGACCCATGAGGTCAGCTGCCGCGGCCCCGCCGCCTACAACGCCCTCTATGTCACGCCCAAGGCCGATCCCCAGCCGCGCGACCTGAAGGTCATCGACGTGACGCCCTTCCTCCACGCCCTGGTCGAGGAGTTCCTGACCTTCGACCCGGCCTATGACCAAGCCGGGCGCGAGGGCCAGATCGTCCGCCTGATGCTGGGCGAGATCGACCGCGCTCCGGCCTCGGCCTATGCCGGTCCGCGCCTGCCCCGCGATCCGCGCGTGCGCCGGATCTGCGACGCCCTGCGGATCGCCCCCGCCGACGACCGCGACATCGACGCCTGGGCCCAGGTGGCGGGCATGAGCCGGCGCACCTTCACCCGCACCTTCAGGGCCGAGACGGGCATGGGCTTCACCACCTGGCGCCAGCAACTGCGGATGACCGAGGCGGCCGCGCGCCTCGAGGCCGGCCAGTCGGTCAAGCAGGCCGCCCAGGACCTGGGCTTCACCTCGGCCAGCAGCTTCGTCACGCTGTTCCAGCGCTCGTTCGGCGTCTCGCCCGGCCGTTACGCGGCGGCGACCGCGCAGGTCCGGGGGCATGGCCGCTGACTCTTCGGCCAGGGCCTCGGAATCGCCCCGGTTGGCGGCCTAAGGGGTTTGTCACGCCGCGCCAAACGCGTAGGACAGCCCCTCAGTAATCATGCGACGCGACCCCCGACGGCGGCCCGTGTCGCCGCTTCGACCGGTAAAGACGCCTGACCAAGTTCATCAAGACCTCGCGGTTCACCTTCCGGCGCGGCCGGGGCCGCGGCTGGAAGATCGCCGCGGCCGCAGCCGCCGTGGCGGCCCTGGGCGCCGCCGCCCTCACCCTCTCGCGCTGCGCACGCGTCTCCAAGACCGAGCAGACCATCGCCGCGGCCGCCACGCCGGTGGCGCTTCCGCTCAAGCCCCAGGACTGGCGCGGCGAGATCGACTATCGCGCTCTCGACGCACGCATCGGGGCGATGATGCGCGACCGCTCGATGACCGGGCTGGCGATCGCCGTGGTCGAGGACGGCCGGCTGTCGTTCGTGAAAGGCTATGGCCGCACCGCGCCGGACGACGGCGAGACGGTCGGCGCCGACACCGTGTTCCGCTGGGCCTCGCTGTCCAAGACCGTGGCTGGTTCGCTCAGCGCGCGTCTGGCCCAGGACGGGGTCTTCTCGCTGTCCGACCCGCTGGGGCGCTTCGACACCAGCCTGCGCCTGCCGGCCGACGCGCAACGCACCCTGACCATCGAGCAGTTGCTCTCGCAGCGCACGGGCCTGCCGCGCAACGCCTATGACGGCTGGCTGGAGGGCGGCCGCTCGCCCAAGATGATCCGCCAGGCCCTGGGCGAGGTGCCGCCCCAGTGCCCTCCGGCCACCTGCCACACCTACCAGAACGTCGCCTTCGACACGATCCGCGAGGTGGTCGAGACCACCACCCATCGCCCCTATGCCGAAGAGGCTCGCCAGCGCCTGTTCGTGCCGCTGGGCATGACCAGCGCCACCATCGGCATGAGCGAGCTGAGCGACGCCCGGCACTGGGCCCGCCCCACCCGCTACGGCCGTCGCCTGACCCTGGCCGAGGCCTACTACCTGACCCCCGCCGCCGCCGGCGTGAACTCCAACATCGTCGACCTGGCGCGCTGGATGCAGGCCCAGATGGGCCTGGCCCCCGCCGTGCTGCCCGAGGGCGTCCTGGAGGAGATCCAGCGACCGCGCGTCAACACCGGCCGCCCCTACGGCAACTCGCCGCTGGGCCGCACGCTGGAAAAGCCGGGCTACGGCCTGGCCATGCGCAGCTTCGGCTACCAGGGCCACCGCCTGGCCGGCCACAGCGGCGCCGTCGACGGCTATCGCGCCACCATGATGTTCGATCCGGCCAAAAAGACCGGCGTCGTGATGCTGTGGAACAGCGAAAGCAGCCTGCCCTTCAAGCTGCAGGCCGAGGTCTTCGACCTCTATTACCACCGGCCCTTCACCGACTGGCTGCAGTTGGGCGAGGGGCAGGTTCAGCTGGATCCCTAACAAATCCCTCTCTCTTTGAGAGAGGGAGGGGCCCGCCGCAAATCGTCGGGAGGGTGAGAGGTTTCACCCTTTCCGAACTAGGCGAGGCCCCCGGCCGGATCGACATTCCGTGGCGCCGGCCGCTTTTCTCCGAGCGTCCCCGCGAAGGCGGGGATCCAAGCTGCGTTTCAGGAGGAGGCGCGGCAACGAGTGACCTGCAGGCTCCGCCTGGGTCCCCGCCTTCGCGGGGAAGGACGGATCTGGGGGACGGCCGTAGATTGGCTGTCGATCCGGCGAAGGCGGCGCGCGCCAAGAAGACCGAGGGCCTTCCAGCCCTGGCTGTAACCTCTCCCCCTCCCGCCACCTGCGGCGGCGGGCCCCTCCCTCTCTCCAAGAGAGAGGGAAGATCGCCCATCATCCGTATCAGCCGGCCAGAACGGCCTTGATCGCCGCCAGGCCGTCGTCGGCCTTGGTGGCGTCGGGAGCGCCGCCCTGGGCGAAGTCGGGCTTGCCGCCCGCGCCCTGGCCGCCCATGGCGATCACGGCGGCCTTGGCCAGGTCCGCGGCGCTGAACTTGCCGACGAGATCAGCGGTCACGGCCACGGTGACGGCGGCCTTGCCGTCGGTCGTGCCGACCAGGGCCACGACGCCCGAGGTCAGCTGCTTCTTGAACTCCTCGGCGACGCCGCGCAGTTCCTTGCCGCCGACGCCGTCGAGGACGCGGGCGATCAGGGCGGTGCCGTTCACGTCTTCCGGACCGGAGGCCGCGCCGCCGCCGCCACCCAGGGCCAGCTGCTTCTTGGCCTCGGCCAGTTCCTTCTCCAGCTTCTTGCGCTCGGCCACCAGGGCGTCGACGCGCGACAGGACCTCGGCGACCGGGGTCTTGAACTGGTCGGCCAGGGCCTTGGCGACGCCGGCCTGGTCGAGCAGGAAACGGCGGGCCGCCTCGCCGGTCAGGGCCTCGATGCGGCGCACGCCGGCGGCCACGCCCTGCTCGGAGACGATCTTGAACAGGGCGATGTCGCCGGTGCGGGCCACGTGGGTGCCGCCGCACAGTTCGACCGAATAGGCCTTGCCCGCGTCGGTGAGGCTGTCGCCCAGGGTAAGCACGCGCACGCTGTCGCCGTACTTCTCGCCGAACAGCGCCACGGCGCCGGCCTCGATGGCGGCTTCAGGAGCCATTTCCTCGGTGCGGGCCGCCACGTTCTGGCGGATGACCGCGTTCACTTCGGCCTCGATGCGCTCGATCTCGTCGGCGCTCAGCGGACCGCCGTGGCTGAAGTCGAAGCGCATGCGCTCGCCGTCGACCATCTGGCCCTTCTGGGCGACGTGCGGGCCCAGCACATGGTGCAGGGCGGCGTGCACCAGGTGCGCGGCCGAGTGGTTGGAGCGGGTGGTGTGGCGGCGCTCGGCGTCGACCGAGGCCACGACCTGGTCGCCGACCTTCAGCGGACCGGCCAGCTCGACGCGGTGCACGTGCAGTTCGCCGGCCTGCTTCTGGGTGTCGAGCACGCGGCTCTCGGCGCCATTGGCCTCGATCACGCCGGTGTCGCCGGCCTGGCCGCCGCTTTCGGCGTAGAAGCTGGTGCGGTCGAGCAGCACGTCGACGGTCTGGCCGGCCGAAGCGGCCTCGACCTCGGCGCCATCGGCGACGATGGCCTTCACGACGCCCGTGGTCTCGGTGGCCTCATAGCCGACGAAGTCGGTGGCGCCGGCCTTTTCCTTGATCGAGAACCAGGCGGCCGCCGCGCCCTGCTGGCCCGAACCGGCCCAGTTGGCGCGCGCCATCTCGCGCTGCTTCTGCATGGCCGCGTCGAAGCCGTCGGTGTCGACGGTCAGGCCCTTGGCGCGCACGGCGTCCTGGGTCAGGTCGAGCGGGAAGCCGTAGGTGTCGTACAGCTTGAAGGCGGTCTCGCCGTCCAGCACGTCGCCGGTCGACAGATTGGCGGTGGCTTCGTCGAGCAGGCCCATGCCGCGGCCCAGCGTGGTGCGGAAGCGCTCTTCTTCCTGGCGCAGGGTCTCGACGATCGAGGCTTCGGCGCGGCGCAGCTCCGGATAGGCCTGGCCCATCTCGGCCACCAGGGTCGGGGCCAGGCGGTGCATCAGGGGCTCGCTCGCGCCCAGCAGGTAGGCGTGGCGCATGGCCCGGCGCATGATCCGGCGCAGCACGTAGCCGCGGCCTTCGTTCGACGGGGTGACGCCGTCGGCCAGCAGGAACGACGACGAACGCAGGTGGTCGGCGATCACGCGGTGCGAGGGCGCCTGGGCGCCTTCGGCCTTGACGCCGGTCAGCTCGACCGAGGCGGCGATCAGCGCCTTGAACAGGTCGATGTCGTAGTTGTCGTGCACGCCCTGCAGGACGGCGGCGATGCGCTCCAGGCCCATGCCCGTGTCGATCGAGGGCTTGGGCAGCGCCAGGCGCTCGCCGCCGGCGATCTGCTCGAACTGCATGAACACCAGGTTCCAGATCTCGATGAAACGGTCGCCGTCCTCATCGGGGCTGCCCGGAGGGCCGCCGAAGATGCCTTCGCCGTGGTCGTAGAAGATTTCCGAGCACGGGCCGCAGGGGCCGGTGTCGCCCATGGACCAGAAGTTGTCGCTGGTGGGGATGCGGATGATCTTGTCGTCGGACAGGCCGGCGATCTTCTTCCAGAGATCGGCCGCCTCGTCGTCGGTGTGGTACACCGTGACCAGCAGCTTTTCCTTGGGCAGCTTGAACTCGCCGGTCAGCAGGGTCCAGGCGTGGTGGATCGCCTGTTCCTTGAAGTAGTCGCCGAACGAGAAGTTGCCGAGCATCTCGAAGAAGGTGTGGTGGCGGGCGGTGTAGCCGACGTTGTCCAGGTCGTTGTGCTTGCCGCCGGCGCGGACGCACTTCTGCGAGCTGGCCGCGCGCGGGTGCGCGGGCGTCTCGGCGCCGGTGAAGACGTTCTTGAACGGCACCATGCCCGCGTTGACGAACAGCAGGGTCGGATCGTTCTGCGGCACCAGCGGCGCCGACGGCGTGACGGCGTGGTCGGCCTTGCCGAAGTAGTCGAGGAAGGTGCTGCGGATCTCGTTGAGGCTAGGCATCGTCGTCTCGGGAATCTCGAAAGGTCCGGCGGACACCGGAAGTCGGCGCTGCATAGCGCGGTTTCAAGCTTTGTGGAAATCCAACCTCGGAATGGCCGGCTGGCGCGGCGCTCGTGACGCCTGGCCGCTCGCCCCGGCCGCTGGTCCGGCAGTGACGGGCGAGCGGACGGCCACGTCGCGATCTGGGGAACGGAACGCCCCCGTCGCCGCCTTGCCCGTCTGGAAGGACGACGGCTAACCTTCGGCCGAGAGGGACGCCATGAACACCACCACCGACACCACGGCGCAGGGCCGCCCCGTCAGCACGCCCTTGCTGACCGAGGGCCGCGCGCGGCGCACCATATGGATCCTGTTCGCGGTCGTGGCCCTGATCGTCATCGCGCCCCTGACCGGTTTCACCCTGGTCAAGCAGCGCCAGGCCGCCGCCGTCGCCGAAGCCTATTGGAGCCTGGCGGGAACGCCCTGCCCGACCCTCGCCCCGGCGGCCTTTGCGGTCGGGTCGCGCAAGCCGATGACCTTCGCCTTCGACGAGGCCGTCATCCAGCGGCGCGCCGGGCACATGGAATGCACCCACCGCGTCTACGCCCAGGCGGCCGGACGCCGCGAGGCCCCGGTCTGCGACTTCAGCGGCCCGATCGCCCTGGCCGTCGCCGTCGGCGGAACGCAGGCCTTCTATGCCCCGCCCGGCTCGGCTCGGGTGGCGGTGATCGACGGCAAGCCGGTCTGCGTGCAGCGGCCGTGGACCGACATCGGCGGCTGAGGGCGACGGGCCCTGGCAGGCAGGAGCCTCTGCGGTAAGCGGCGGCAGTTCTGGGGGCGCGGTGCGATGGCGGCCTGGCCGCTGATCAGCCTTCCAGCGCCTCGGAAGCTGAAAACGGCCCCCCTCCGGCCCTTCGGGCCACCTCCCCCAAAGGGGGAGGATCTTGGAGCGGCGCCTGTCGTCCGCCCCCTCCGTCACGGCGCTTCGCGCCGCGCCACCTCCCCCGTTACACGGGAGAGGACAAACGAAATCGGACGCCTGGCATGGGGTCCAGGCGTCCGGGGCTCGCGGCCGTCGACGGCGGTGTCGTTCCGCCGTGGGCAATAAGGCGGGGTCGCCCTCGGCGGGGCGGCGGCCGCGAAGTTCGGCGCAGGCGCGCGCCGAATGGCTTAGTCTTCCTCGCCCTCTTCAGGACCGCCGACCAGCAGCTCTTCCTCGATCTTCTGCGAGGCGCGACGCACCGCGGTTTCGATCTCGTTGGCCAGGTCCTTGTTGTTCTTGAGGAACTCGCGGACGTTGTCGCGGCCCTGACCGATGCGCTGGCTGTTGTAGGAGAACCAGGAGCCGGCCTTGTCGATGATCCCAGCCTTGACGCCCAGGTCGATGATCTCGCCCAGCTTGGAGATGCCCTCGCCGTACATGATGTCGAACTCGACCTCGCGGAACGGCGGGGCCACCTTGTTCTTGACCACCTTGACGCGGACGTTGTTGCCGATGATCTCGTCACGGTTCTTGACCGAGCCGGTGCGGCGGATGTCCAGGCGCACCGAGGCGTAGAACTTCAGGGCGTTGCCACCCGTGGTGGTTTCCGGGCTGCCGTACATCACGCCGATCTTGTGACGGATCTGGTTGATGAACAGGACGATGGTGTTGGCCTTGTTGATCGAGCCGGTCAGCTTGCGCAGCGCCTGGCTCATCAGGCGGGCCTGGAGGCCAGGCAGGCTGTCGCCCATCTCGCCTTCGATTTCGGCCTTCGGGGTCAGGGCGGCCACCGAGTCGACGATGACGATGTCGACCGCGCCCGAGCGCACCAGGGTGTCGGTGATCTCCAGCGCCTGTTCGCCGTTGTCGGGCTGGGCCACCAGCAGGCTGTCGAGATTGACGCCCAGCTTGTGGGCGTAGGACGGATCCAGCGCGTGCTCGGCGTCGACGAAGGCGGCGGTGCCGCCGGCCTTCTGAACCTCGGCCACCGCGTGCAGGGCCAGGGTCGTCTTGCCCGAGCTTTCCGGCCCGTAGACCTCGATCACCCGGCCCTTGGGCAGGCCGCCGATGCCGAGCGCGATATCGAGGCCCAGCGAGCCGGTGGAGACCGCTTCGATCTCGACCTTGCCCTTTTCGCCGAGCTTCATCACCGAGCCCTTGCCGAAGGCCCGATCGATCTGCGCCAGAGCCGCTTCTAGCGCCCGCGCCTTGTCGCCTTCTTCCTTGCCCACGAGTTTCAAAGCCGCCTGACTGGTCATTGGTTGATCGCCTTATTCCATGATTCCGGCCGCCGGGCCGGAAGTTCGGGCGCCGCTACGCCCACCGCCTGTGGAATGATTAATGCGTACACATTTTGTTCTATGTTCGCAAGATGTTCTTTTCAGCCCGTCCGACCGCCGCTGTGGCGAGCCGTCGCACCCCGCTCGCCGCGCCCCATGCACGGCTCCTTAAGCTAAGGCGGGCCAGGATGGCCCCCTCTGGGGAGCTCTGTCCTTTGTCGATCGATCCACGCCGCCTGCTGGGCCTGGCCTTCGCCAGCGCCGATCTCCTGCTCGAACTCGAGGGGGATCGCGTCAGCCTCGCCCTGGGCGCGGCGCAGAAGATCATGGGCAAGACCGAAACCTCCCTGATGGGCCGCGTCTGGCGCGACCTGTTCACCCCCGCCGACCGTCCGTTGATGGACGCGGCGCTCTACGCTCTCGACGAAGGCCAGCGCCGGGGACCGGTCACCGTCCGCGTCGCCGGTGAGCCGGAACGCTTCGTCGGAGTCACTCTGCGCGCCCTGCCCGACAATTTCGGACGTACCTCGATCGCGATCACCGCGGCCCGTCCGCCCGCCGGCGGCCTGGACGCTACGGGCCTGCGTCCGCGCGAGAATTTCGAGGAGATCGCCAAGGGCCTGTTCGAGGCCGCGCGGGTCACCGGCCTGGAGCTCGAACTGGCCATGGTCGAGTTCGCCGGCCTGGCCGCCCTGCGCGACGGCCTGGCCCCGACCGAGGCCCACGCGCTGGACATGAAGATCGCCGGCGCCGTCCGCGCCGAATCCCACGCCGGCGCCATGGCCACCCAGGTCTCGCCCGAGCGCTTCGCCCTGCTGCGGGCCAAGGACGACCGGCCCGAGGCCCTGGCCGCCCGCCTGACCAAGATCGCCACGCTCGACGCCAGCGCCCACGTGGTGCCGCTGGACGGCGGGGCCTCCTCGCGCGGCCTGCGGGCCCTGCGCTACGCCCTCGACGACTTCCTGCGCGAAGGCCTCAAGGACACCCCGCCGATGACCCTGTCGGAGGCGATGAACCGATCCGTAAAGCGCACCCTGGCCCGCGCCGGCGCCCTGGGCGCGGCCGTCAGCCAGCGCCGCTTCACCCTGGCCTACCAGCCCGTGGTCGACCTCTCGACCGGCCAGGCCCATCACCACGAGGCGCTGGTGCGCTTCGAGGACGGCGCCAGCCCCTTCGCCCTGATCCGCATGGCCGAGGAGTTCGACATCATCGAGGAGCTGGACCACGCCATCGCCGAGCAGGCGGTGCGCCGGATCGCCTCGGACCGCGCCGGCAACGTCCGCCTGGCCGTCAACGTCTCGGGCCGCACCATCGTCAGCGAGACCTTCGTCGACCACATCGGCCGCCTGCTGGCCCAGACCCCGGCCGCCAAGGGCAAGCTGATCTTCGAGGTCACCGAGACCAGCGCCATCGACGACCTGCCTCGCGCCAACCGCCACATCCAGGCCCTGCGCGGCCTGGGCTCGCTGGTCTGCCTGGACGATTTCGGCGCGGGCGCGGCCTCGTTCGCCTACCTGCAGGAACTGACGCTGGACATCGTCAAGATCGACGGCCGCTACGTGCGCGAACTGGCCGGCAACAGCCGCGACGGAGCCATGGTCCGCCGCCTGGTCGAGCTGTGCCGCGACCTCAATGTCCGCACCGTCGCCGAGATGGTCGAGACCGCCGAGGTCGAGGACGTGGTCCGCAAGGCCGGCGTCGATTTCGCCCAGGGCTGGCTCTACGGCAAGCCGGCCGACCAGCCGCAGCCTTCGCAGAAGCCGACCGCCGTCACCCCCATGGCCCGCCGCGCCGGCGTGTCGGAAGGCTGGGGCTGAATCAGCTTCACCGTACTTGCGTGGAACCCTTGGACGCGCCAAGCGTCTAAGGGACCGCGCCGGTTTTCATTGCCCGGCGAAACGATGCTGCGGGGATCGGGGGGCCGCAACCAGCATGAACGCCGCCGACACGTCGGAACGCGAGGCCCGCCGCCTCGCGGCGCTCCGCCGTTACGACATTCTCGACACGCCGCGCGAAGCCGCGTTCGACGAAATCGCCGCCCTGGCCGCGGAGATCTGCGAAACGCCCATCGCCGTGGTCAATTTGATCGACGGCGAGCGGCAGTTCTTCAAGGCCGAGGTCGGGCTGGGCGTCCGCGAGACGCCGCTGGAAAGCTCGTTCTGTGCCAAGGCGATCCTCGAAGACGATTTCCTGCTGGTGCCCGACGCCACCCGGGATCACCGCTTCGACTGCAATCCGCTGGTCACCGGGGCCCCGCACCTGCGGTTCTACGCCGGCGCCCTGCTGAAGACGGCCGAGGGCCTGCCGATCGGGACCTTGTGCGTGCTCGACACCGCGCCCAAGGCGCTGTCGCCCCTGCAGCAGCGCACCCTGCAGGTGCTGGCCCGCCAGGTGATGAGCCAGCTGGAGCTTCGCCTGTCGCTGCAGGCCAGCGCCGACAGCGAGCGCAAGTACCGCACCCTGTTCGACTCGATGGACGAGGGGTTCTGCATCATCGAGTTCCTCGACGGCCCGCACGGCCCCGACAGCGACTACATCCACATCGACGCCAACGCCGCCTACGCCCGCCACGCCGGCATTCCCAACGTCGTCGGCCAGAAGCTGCGCGAGATGGTGCCGGGCGAGGCCGACGCCTGGGTGGCGCGCTACGGCCACGTGCTGCGCACCGGCGAGCCGATCCGCTTCGAGCAGGAGCTGGTGGCCACCGGCCGCTATCTTTCGCTGTCGTCGTTCCGCATCGAGCCGCCCGAGCGCAAGCAGGTGGCGGTGCTGTTCCAGGACGTCACCGAGCGTCGCCGCGCCGAACTGGCCCTGCGCCAGCTGAACCAGACCCTGGAGCAGCGCGTCGCCTCGGCCCTGGCCGAGCGCCGGGTGCTGGCCGACATCGTCGAGGGGACGGCCGCGCTCGTGCAGGTCGTCGACAACGACTTCCGCTGGCTGGCGGTCAATGGCGCGGCGGTGCGCGAGTTCGAGCAGGTGTTCGGCGTCACCCCCCGCGTCGGCGAGCGCATGCTCGACCTGCTGTCCGACCAGCCGGAAAACCAGGCCCAGGTGCGGTCGGTATGGTCGCGGGCCCTGGCCGGCGAGGAGTTCGTCGAGGTCGAGGCCTTCGGCGATCCGAACGGCTATCGCCGCTTCTACGAGATGCGCTTCGGCGTGCTGCGCGACGACATGGGCCTGCAGGCCGGCGCCTATCAGTTCGTCTACGACGTCACCGAGCGGCTGGAGGAGCAGGATCGCCTGCGCGAGGCCGAGGAGGCCCTGCKCCAGGCCCAGAAGATGGAGGCCGTCGGCCAGCTGACCGGGGGCCTGGCCCACGACTTCAACAATCTGCTTTCGGGCATTTCCGGCTCGTTCGAGATGATCGGCACGCGGCTGTCGCAGGGACGCTCGCGCGACGTCGAGAAGTACCTGGCGGCCGGCCAGGGCGCGGCCCGTCGCGCGGCCGCCCTCACCCACCGCCTGCTGGCCTTCTCGCGCCGCCAGACCCTGTCGCCCCGCCCTATCGTCATCAACCGGCTGATGGCCGACTTCGTCGAGCTGGTGCGCCGCACCGTCGGGCCGTCGATCAAGGTCGAGACGGTCGCCGCCGGGGGCCTGTGGGCCACACTGGTCGACGACAACCAGCTGGAGAACGCTCTCCTCAACCTCTGCATCAACGCCCGCGACGCCATGCCCGACGGCGGCCGGATCACCATCGAGACCGGCAACAAGTGGCTCGACCGCCGCGCCGCCGACGAGCGCGGCATGGAGCCGGGCCAGTATGTCTGCGTCTGCGTCAGCGACACCGGCGTGGGCATGGACAAGGCGATCCAGGAGCGCGTCTTCGATCCGTTCTTCACCACCAAGCCGATGGGGGAAGGCACGGGCCTTGGCCTGTCGATGGTCTACGGCTTCGCCCGCCAGTCGCACGGCCACGTGCGGATCTATTCCGAGGTCGGTCAGGGCACGATGGTCTGCATCTACCTGCCGCGCCACTTCGGCGAGGAGGCCGCGCCCGAGACCGACGTCCACGCTGTCCTGCCCGCCCCCGCGGCGGCCGGCGAGACGGTGCTGGTGGTCGACGACGAGCCGACCGTCCGCATGCTGATCGTCGATGCGCTGCAGGAGCTGGGCTACGCCTGCGCTGAGGCCGCCGACGGCCCGGCCGGCCTGCGCCTGCTGCAGTCCAACGCCCGCTTCGACCTCCTGATCACCGACGTTGGTTTGCCCGGCGGCCTCAACGGCCGCCAGGTCGCCGACGCCGCCCGGGCCCTGCGGCCCGAGCTGAAGGTGATGTTCATCACCGGCTACGCCGAGAACGCCGCCCTCAATCACGGCCACATCCAGCCGGGCATGGAGGTGCTGACCAAGCCCTTCGCCGTGTCGGACCTGGCCGCCCGGGTCGACCGGATGATCCGCACGCCGCTTTAGGGCAGGCCGACATTCACCCGACGGCCGCCCTTGATCCGTCCTTCCCCGCGAAGGCGGGGACCCAAGCCGAGCCGGCGGACCGCCCAAGGCCACGCCTTCTCCTGAAAGGCAGTTTGGATCCCCGCCTTCGCGGGGAACCTCGGTGGAAGATGGATCCGCTCTAAGCCGCAAACGCCCGCCGGCCGCGATCGACCCGCATCCGGTGGCTGCCGGCCAGCGCCGTCGAGCGGGCCTTGATCGTCTGCAGGAACAGCCATTCGCCGGTCACGCTTTTCGGCGTCACCTCGATCATCATGTAGCCGCGGCGGCTGGTGTCGGCCCACTTCAGTTCGGGATTGGCGGCCATGAAGCCCTGGGCCACGACCTTGGGGTCGGCGCCCATGTCGCCTTCCATGCCGTTGGACGTCACCGCCTGGCCGGCGAACTCGACCCCGGCCGGACGGCCGTCCTCCATGAGGCCATAGGCCCAGGCGTTGTGGCTGTCGCCCGACAGCATGACGAGGTCCGCGTCGGCGGCCTGGGCCGCCTTCAGCAGGCGCGAGCGCGCGGCCGGATAGCCGTCCCAGCGGTCCATCCACATCGGCACGCCMTGCTGGGCGGCTCGGATGTTGTTGCGATAGCCGGCGACCTTCTTGTCGGCGACCTCGGGGCGCAGCCAGTCGACGGCGTCCCTGGGCATCACGGTGCGGCCAAGGATCGTGCCCATGCCGACCAGCTGCCAGGCCTTTGACGACGCCTTGAACTCGTGAGCCAGCCAGCTTTCCTGGGTCGAGCCCAGCATGGTCGCCGACGGATCGCGCCAGGCCCCGTCGCGGAACGCCTTCAGCGCGGCGTCCGGATCGGCCGCCTTGAACGCCGCGCCCAGGTCGGCGGGCTTGGTGCGGCCCAGCAGGCGCGACTCGGTGCGGTACAGCGTGGCCAGGGCGCCGATCGGATAGGCCTTCCAAGGCTCGTCCGACACCGGCATCCACTCGCGATAGACCTGCATGGCCGCCGCGCGGCGGACGTTCCAGTCGCCCTCCTTGTCGGGCTGGTGGTTCTGGGCCCCGCCCTCCCAGCTGTCGTTGGCCGACTCATGGTCGTCCCACAGCGCCACCATGGGGGCCATCTGGTGCAGGCGCTGCAGGTCGGGATCGGCGCGATAGCTGGCGTAGCGCAGGCGGTAGTCGGCGAGCGCCAGGATCTCGGTGGCCGGCAGCAGCTGCTCCTTGCGGCCCTGCGCCCAATCGCCCTCGCGGGTCGAGCCCACGCCGTATTCGTAGATGTAGTCGCCGGTGTGCAGCCACAGGTCCAGGTCCTGGCGCGCGGCGGCGTGGCCATAGGCGTTGAAGTATCCGTTGGGCAGGTTCGAGCACGAGAACACCGCCAGGCCGAAGCGCGACACCGGGCCAACCGGCAGGGTCTTGGTGCGGCCGACCGGCGACTTCGAACCGTCCGGCGCCACGAAGCGGTACCAGTAGACCGTGCCGGGCCTCAGGCCGTCGACCGTGATCTTGGCCGTCCAGTCGCGATAGGCGCCGGTGCGCACGACGCCGCCGGCCACCACCTTGGCGAAGGCCTGGTCCAGCGCCACCTCGGCCTGCAGCGTGGTCACGCCGCCGTCGCCGGCCGGGACGTAGCGCGTCCACAGCAGCATGGAATCCGGCCCCGGCTCGCCGCTGGCCACGTTGTGGGTGAAGCCGCTGGCGCCCAGCATCTGCTGGGCGGCGGCCCGGCCGGCCGGCAGGGACAGGGCCCCCAGGCCCAGGCCGCCGAGCACCAGGCTGCGGCGATCGATGTGCAGAACCACGAAGCGACCTCTTCGATCTGAACGATGGAATGACGAGAAGAAGGAGGGCGGCCGCGCCGAGGGGATGGGAGCGCGACCGCCAGGGAGCCCAAGGCGTCCTAGAAGACGCCCTTCAGGCCCACGTTCCACATCGAGCCGTAGATGCTGTACTGCTGCACCCGGCTGCGGACGTTCGAGTAGACGATGTCCGGCTCGTTGAAGATGTTGCGGCCGGCCAGCATCACCTCGAAGCGCTTGTTGATCTTGTAGCTGGCGCTGACGTTCCACAGCTGGCGTTCGGCCCGGTAGAGGATGCCGTTGTTGGCCGTGGTCGGCGTGTTGCTGAGCGCGCTGGTCCGGTAGGAATCCTGCCAGTTGCCGGTCAGCTGCAGGTCCAGCTTGCCGTAGCTGTAGCGCAGGCCCCAGTTGGCCGAGGTCTTGGGCAGGTTCACGCGCTCGCCGTCGGGATCGATCTTGGTGACCGAGGCCCGCAGGCCAAGACCGCGCAGGGCGCCCGGCAGGAAGACCAGCTGCTGGTCGTACTCCAGCGTGATCCCCTTGTTGGTGCTGGTGCCCGGCAGGTTCTGGGCGCTGCGGAAGGTGTAGCCGGCGTAGTCGCCCGGATTGTAGCCGACGTCCTCGGGATCGACCGTGATGCCGGTGACCTGCATGTCCTTGACGTCCAGCTGGTAGGCCGAGATGCCCACCACGCCCGACGGCTCCAGATAGTACAGCAGGCTGGCGTAGTACTTGGTCGAGTGCTCGGGCTTGAGCAGCGGGTTGGGCACCGTGACGATCAGGTTGTTGTCGTCGACGGCCACCACGCCGCCCAGGTTGCCGTAGTCGGGCCGCAGGATCGACTGGCTGAAGGCCAGCTGGCCCACCAGGCGCTTGTTGAAGTCGTACTTCACCCCGCCGCTTAGGAACCAGTCGTCGTACTCGCCCTCGCGGGTCGTGTAGGTCCCGTTGCGGTACTGGTACATCAGGCCCTCGACGGTGCTGGTCGACAGGCCCGCGGCGGTCACTTCCTTGGCCGAGCGGATGTCGGCGACGCGCGCCTGGGTCTTGGTCTTCTCGTAGCGCAGGCCAAGATCGAACTGGGCCTTGCCCAGGCGCGGCTGGGCCTCGACGTAGGCGGCGCTGACCTCCTCGCCGATCTTCTTGTTGTTATCCAGCTGGCGCTTCAGGTTGCCCACGGTGTCGGGCACGAAGTACTCGGGATGGGCCTGGTAGATGTCGTAGACGGCGTAGTTGTTGTCGGCGCGCCAGCCCTGCTCGTTCATGTTGCCGGCGTCGAAGCCGTGGATCTTGAACTGGTAGTTCTGGGTCCACGGGATGACGGCCTCGGGGGCCTTCTGGGTCAGGTCGCCGGTGGAACCCACATACTGGAATTGCTTGTACGAGCCTTCGTTGGTCTTCCACATGTTGGTGCGGAAGGCCGCCCCGCCCAGCAGTTTGAGTTGCACGTCGCCGACCACCAGCAGCTTCTTCAGGTCCAGGTTGGCGCCGTACATCTGGTTGTTGGCGTTCGACTGCGAGGTGCGGATGTTGTTGCCGATGTCGTCGTCGCGGTTGAAGTTGGCCGGGTCGCTCCACGACCGGCCGGCCGTCTGCTTGATGGTCCAGGCGTTCGAGTCCTCCGAGGCGCGGTCCAGCGTGAAGCCGATGCGCGTCAGGTAGCTGTCGGTGCGGACGAAGAAGCCCTGGTCGTTGTCCTCGAAATTGAACTGCGAACTGGAATAGTTGGCGCGCAGCAGGGCCTCGAAGGTGTCGCCGCGATATTCCAGCTTCGGCGCGAACACCCAGGCCGGCGTGCCGGCGTAGCGGTGCGAGTACTGGGTGTGCAGGCGGGTGTTGGTCGTGCTCGGGTTCACGACGATGTGGGTCGGCGTGGAGTCGGCCGTCGCCCGCGACACCGTCGTCGTGCCGAAGATCAGGTAGGTGTACTGGTTGAAGTACTCGACGTCGTAGAACGAGTAGGTGCTGCGCAGGGACAGCGCCAGCTTGTCGGTGATCTTGTAGTCGACGCTGAGGTTGGCGGCCTTGCGGCTGGTCAGCTTCGGACCCGGGCGCCACATCACCTGGTAGGGCATGACCCGGCCGTCGGCGAGGTAGGACCAGTCGGTTTGCACCCGGTCCTGCTGGACGAAGTTGGCGTTGTAGCTGGCGTTGAACGCCACGCCCAGGCGGCCGTCCAGGAACACGTCGCCATAGCCGATCTGCGCCGACGGATAGATCGTCATGTGCTTCTTGTCGTCAGGCAGGTACTGCCGCGACAGGGTGGAGTCCGAGGTGCCCACGCCGCCGATCTGGAAGCGCAGCAGGCGGCTCTTGCGCTGGAAGGCGTACTTGCTGCGCAGGTTGATCGAGCCGCCGGGGCTGTCGGCGTCCATGCTGGCCTGCAGCGTATTGTTCAGCTCGATGGAGTCGATGCCGGTGATCGACATCTGCTCGAACGAGTTCTGGCGGCCCGAATTGTTGTTCGAGGTGGCCGTGGCCATGCGTGCGCCGTCGGTGGTGAAGGTCGAGTACTTGGGATCAAGGCCCCCGATGCGCACGGCCGTGGCGTCGACCTCGGTGTAGTCCAGCGACACGCCGGGCATGTTCTTCATGAACTCGCCGACGTCGCCCATGGTCAGGGCGCCGAAGTTGTCGGCGGCCACCACGTTCTTGGCGTTGGTCGAGGCGCGACGCTCCATGATGGCGGCGGCCTGGCCGTCGCGGGCGGCCGTGATCGTCACCGCCTCGACCGCGTCGCCGCCGGCCGCGGCGTAGGCCGTCAGGTCGAAGGTCACCGCCGCGGTCTGGCCAGGCTCGACGGTGACGACGGTGCGGGCCGTCTCCAGGCCCGCGTACTTGGCCACCACCGCCACCTCGCCGGCCGGCACGCCGGTCAGGCGAAAGTCGCCGCCGTCTTCCGAGAAGGCCACGATGGTCGTGCCCTCGACGCGGATCTCGGCGTTGCGCACGTACTGGCCGGTGGCGGTGTTGAGCACCTTKCCGCGCACCACGCCCGAGCCGACGGCCGCCGACGGGCGCGTCCCGGCCGGACCGGCCGACTTCAGGGTGATCACCTGGCCGTCGTCGCTGTCGATGCGCAGCGAGGTGCCGGCGATCAGGCGCGACAGGGCGGTGCGCACGTCCATGCGGCCCTTCACGGCCGGGGTGCGCACGCCGTCCAGCAGGCGGGCCGGAGCCACGATCTGCACCTGGCCCTGGCGGGCCAGCTCGGGAATGGCGCGCACGGCCGGCTGGGCCGGAATGTCGAAGTCGCGGTCCTGCGCCTGGGCTTGCGAGGCGACGGCGAGCGCCACGGCGGCGACGCCGCAGGCGAGGATGGAGTAACGGGAAGTCATCGGCAGGTAGCCCCCAATCGTCGCCCAGATCGCGACGTCGCGGGTTGAGAGCCCTCGGGCCACGGGCTTCCGTGACCGGTCACAAAAAATTCTCAGTTCGAGGCCGGGCCCCGGCTCAGGATGACCAGGTCGCCCTTCTGGTCCAGCCGGGCGTCGAACACCCTGGCGATGGCGCGGCTGAAGCCGACGGGATCGTTGGCGGCGAACAGGCCGGCCACCGGCTCGCGCGCCAGGGCCTGGTCGGGGATCTCGATGCGGGTGTCGCTGTAGCGGGCGAAGGCCTGGGCGGCTTCCTTCAGGCTCTCGCCCTCGAAGGCCAGCTTGCCCTCGCGCCAGGCCAATTCGCGGGTGACCACCGAAGGCGTGATCGGCTGCGGGCGCGGCGCCAGATCGGCCATCACCAGCCGCGTGTTGCCCTCCAGGGCCAGGTTGGTCGTCGGCGCCGTCAGCCGGGGGATCGCTACGTCCACCCGCCCCTGTTGCACCAGGAGGTCGACCGGATCGGCCGCCAGCTTGCGCACCCGAAAGCCCGCCTGGCTGGTGCGCAGGCGCCGTCCGTCCACCTCGACCACGAACGGCCGCTCGTCGCGCGCCACCGAGAAATAGGCCTCGCCCCTGATCAGGGCGACGAAGCGCTCGTTCTGGCCATAGCGCACGCGGATGCGGCTGTCGGTGTTGAGCAGCACGGTCGAGCCGTCCTTCAGCGGCACGAGCCGGATCTCGCCGCGCCGGGTGCTGGTCACCGCGCCCGCCGCCGGCACGCCCACGGCCAGCGCCGCCAGCGAAGCGGCCGCGCCCGCGCCGCCCGCCCACAGCGCCGCGCGCCGCGACAGGCCGCGCGGCCTTGGCCCCGTCGGCTCCCGGAAGTCCGCCGGGTCGTAGTGCGCGCCCAGGGCCTGCGCGGACTCGCTCATCATGAACAGCGACTGGGCGCGCAGCAGCGCGCCCCGGCTGCGGGGATCGCCCTTCAGCCAACCTTGAAAAGCCTGGTCTTCCTCCGGAGTCAGCGGCCCACGATCCAGCCGCGCCGTCCAGCTGGACGCCGCTTCGTCAATGTCTCGACTGGTGTCTCGTTCGGCCATCTGGCGAGGCGATCTCCGCATCCACTGTACTAGAGGTTTGGGACCGCTTGTTTCCGCTACGGCCGAACCAATCAATCAGGAACGAAACGCCGCGCGATATGTGCGTCTCGACCGTATTCTCCGAAATCCGCATCCGCTCGGCGATCTGGCGCTGCGAAAGCCCGTCCACCCGCCGCAGCACGAAGGCCTCGCGCACCTTGGCCGGCATGGCCGCGATCGCCCGGGCCAGCTGCCGCAGTTCGTCCCTGTCGAGCGCGTGCTGCTCTGGCGAGGCGGCGTCGTCGGGATGGTCCAGCCGCTCCAGGTCGCCCACCGCGTGGATCGAGACGATCCTGGCCCGCCGCACGTGCCGCATGATCACCGAGCGCGCCACCTGGAAGAGATAGGCCCGGGGATAGCGGATGGTCTCCACCGTCTCCAGCTCGGCCAGGATGGTGTAGGCCTCCTGGATGACGTCCTCGGGATCGACGCCCGCCGGCGTGCTGCGCGACAGCCAACCGCGCAGGGCCGGTTCGTGCGGCAGGACGTTGCGCACGAACCATCGCTGTCTTTCCCTGTCGGCGCCGGTCATGCCTGTTCCGCTGGCTGGTGGCCTCATAGCGAGTCGGCGCCCTGGCTAGACGCCGATTGTGACAGTCAGTCCCGGGCGCTCGCTGCGCGCGAGTTCAGGTCCGCCGCTGTCGCCGCAACCAGCGGCCGCGCCGCATCATCCGTCCAGCGCATCAGGGTCAGGTCGGCGGTCTGCCGGCCGTCGACCTTCGCATTGGTCGCCACATAGACGAGGCCGCCGCCGATCGGCTGGAAGCCGACGTCGGCCTTCTGGTTCCAGCCGCGCACGCCGCTGGCCTCGTCCTTCAGGCCCTCGCCGGCCAGCGACAGCAGCCTGCCCTGCTCCCAGCCCCGACCATCCGGCGCCGGCACGCCGACCAGGTCGCCGCTCGCCGGCTCGGCCCGCGCGTCGATCGCGAACAGCAGGTAGTTGGGAAAGGCCGGCTTGCCGCCCTGGTAGACGCCCATGAACCAGCGCTTCAGCGTCTCGTCATAGGCCAGGGTCTGCACGCCGAAGCGGGTGTTGCCGGTGCGCACGAACACCTTGTCGCGCGGCGCGGCCGGCCCCTCATGGTGCGGCTGGGCCTCCGACAGCGGCCGGGCCAGCTTCGCCCAGTCGGCGACGTCGTACTGCAGCAGCACCTGGTGGTCGTTGTCGCTCCGGCCCTCGTCGCCATAGATCCCGTAGGCCACGGTCAGGTAGCGCGGGCCGTCGGCGCGCCCGAAGGCCGGCCCGAAGCTCACCCCGTCGATGCCCGAGCAGCCATAGCGATGGTCGCCCGTCCTGGCCGTGTCGCCGTCGAACCGGCCGTCGCCGTTCAGGTCGGCGGCGTAGTCCCTGGCGACCTCGGGCAGGTAGACGGTGCGGAAGAGATCGCTCCTGGCCGCCTCGACGCCCACGCGGTCCAGCCGGGAAACGTCGATCACGGCGATGTAGAAGGCTTGGTCCTTCTTGTACTCCAGCGAGCCGTACAGCCGGCCGTCCTGCGGATTGAAGTCCAGGTCGCCCAGATGGCCGGTCCAGCCGACCAGGGTCCCCACCAGCCTGCCCTCGAAGTCGTACTTCGCCAGCAGGTTCGTGAACGAGTAGTAGACGTAGCCGCCCTTCAGATCGACGGCGACGCCCTGCACGTGGCCCGAGGCCCAGGTCCCGCCGTTCTGGGCGAGAGGCGGAACCAGCGGCGCGGCGGCCGCCGGCTGGGCCAGCGCCAGAAGGCCTGCGGCGAGCAGGAGCGAAAGACGCGTCTTCATCATGGGCGGACCGGGCGCTGGCGGATCGGAAAACCGCCCTCTAGCGGCCGCCCATGACGGTTCGGCGACAGGAGCCCTTCCCGCCTCCAATTCATCGTCATCCCGGCCGTAGCGCAGCGGAGAGCCGGGACCCAGGGGCAAGCGACAGGGCCTTTCCACCGCCTGCCGGCGGCGAACCTGCACGCGGCGCCAGCCCCCTGGGTCCCGGGTCTGCGGTCCGCTACGCGGCCCTCCGCCCGGGATGACGACCTAGGAGCACCCAAGCCCTCAATAAAACGCCACGTCGTCGAGCTCGAACCACAGCTTGGTTCCCGCCGCGCGCTCGCCCTCGACGCCGACCTGCAGCAGGTCGGTCCCGGTGAAGGCCGGGGCCTCGCCGCGGACCGCGACCGGCTTGAAGGCCGTGAACGGCAGCTCGACGCTCTTCCACTGCGGGCCGGCCTCGACCTTGGCGCTCCAGCGGCCGGCCGCGCCGACCAGCGTCACGACATAGGCCCCGCCATCGCCGCGCACGGCGAATTTCAGCCCCTTGAAGGCGCTGGCGTCGGCAGGAACCACCGAGCCCCGGGTCAGGGGCAGCAGCACGCCGGCCGAGGCGTCGTCCTTGGTGGCCATGCGGGCCCCGACGCTCAGCACCTTGCCGCCGCCCTCGCGGGTGATGACCTGCGAGACTTCCAGGCTGCGGTCGCGGCCGCCGTCGAAATCGTCCAGCCGCAGGGTGTCGAGGCTGGTGCGGCCGTCGGCGCGCTCGAAGTCGTCGATCAGGGCCGCAGCCTTGACCGCCGGCGGCGTGGCCTTGTCGTTGGCGGCCGAACGCACCGCGCCGGGGCCGAACACCGCCTGGCCGTCGAGGAACACCCTCTCTGTCTTGCGCACATCCGAGATCGTCTCCCAGGGCTTGCCGGAGACCAGCACGAAGTCGGCCCGCTTGCCGGCTTCCAGCGTGCCGCGGTCGGCGATCAGGTTCATGGCCTTGGCGCTGGTGGCCGTGCCGGCGACCAGCGCCTGGCTCGGCGTCAGGCCCGCCTGCACCAGCAGCTCCAGTTCGCGCAGGGTCGAGGGGCCGTGCGGCGTGCCGGGCATGCCCGCGTCCGTGCCCAGCGCCACCGGCACGCCGGCGTCGAACAGCGCCTTCACGTTGCCCAGCGCGTAGCCGAACTTGCGGCGCGCCTGCACGTTGCGCGGGCTGTCGGGATCGGCAGGCGGCTTGGCCCCCGGCTTGACCGGCTCGTAGACCGCCAGGGTCGGGGCGTAGAACAGGCCCGAGGCCTTGATCGCCGCGATGGTGTCGGCGTCGACCGGCTCGTCCTGCAGGCTGTGGGCGATGACGTCGACGCCGCTGGACGCCGCCACCTTGCCGCGCTCGACGGTGACGGTGTGGGTCAGGACCTTCAGATTGTGCTTGTGCGCCGCCTCGGTCAGGGCCTTCAGCGTCCAGGCGTCCATGCTGGTGTTGTCGGGCGCGCTGCCATAGCGCCAGCCGTCGGTGAAGGCCTTGATGGCGTCGGGCTTGTAGGCGGCGATCTCGTCGACCGCCAGGCGCGCGCTCTCGGGCGTGTCGACCCAGCGGGTGGTGGCCTGGTCGGCCCAGTCGGCGCCGTGGCCGCCCGGCGTGCTCATCCGGGCGACGAAGTTGACGTGCGGCGCGGTCAGCGTTCCCAGCCAGGCGCGACGGGGCGCGAAGCTTTCCGGCTGCTGGTGGAAGTCGTTCACCGTCGTCACGCCCGAGGCCAGGTAGGCGTCGGCGATCTTCGGGATCACCGCCGGGGCGCCGGCCGGGGTCCAGTGGGTGTGCACGTCGAACAGGCCCGGGATCAGCGCCGCGCCCTTGGCGTCGACGATGGTCGCGCCCTTGGGGACCTTGACCTTGGGACCGACGGCGAGGATCCGCCCGTCCTTGACCACCAGCGTCCCGCGATACGGCGCCGCGCCCGTGGCGTCGAAGATCTCGGCGTCGACCACCGCCAGCGGCTTGGTCTGGGCGACGGCGATCGAGGTGGACAGCGCCGCGGCGCACAGGCCGCCGAGCAGGATGCGGGCGGAACGCGATGTCATGGGGTTTCCCTTGAACTCTTGAAAGGAAGACGCCCCGGGCCGCCGCGCGCGGCGGCCCGGGAGCTTGCGGCGCGGTCTAGAACCGCTTCTTGACGTTGAAGTACCAATAGCGGCCGTACGGCGTGTAGACCGTGCCGTCGTAGCCGGCCGTGCTCAGCGGCGGCTGCTCGTCGGTGATGTTGCGCACCCCGACCCGCAGCTTGGTCTGGTGCTCGGCCACGTCGACCTCGCCGTAGAGGTTGCCGGTCAGGGTCGACTCGACCACCCACGGCTGGCCCGAGGAGTCGATCAGGCCGGTGTCGTCGTAGTCGCCGATGTACTGGGTGAAGCCGCCGACCGTGAAGCGGTCGTAGCGCCAGGTCAGGGCCGCCGACCACTTCCATTCCGGCTTGCCGTTCTGGCGCAGCAAATCACCGCCGCCGGTGATGGTGGTGCCGGCGTTGATCGTGCCGTCCGAGCGCGCCTTCAGCAGCTCGGCGATGCCCGGCGACGGCGACTGGTAGTACTTCAGCAGGTGGGCGACGTTGACGTTCAGGTCGAAGTCGCCGAACCGCTGCGTGCCCAGCTTCCACAGGAAGCCGAAGTCCAGCCCCTCGACCACCTGCGGCTGGAGGTTGGTGTACTTGTCGTTGACGTACAGCACCTGGCCGGCGGCCGTCAGGCCGGTGCCGGCGAAGGCGGCGACGTCGTCGGCCGTCGGGGCGGCGCGCACCACGTTCGGGTTGCTCGAGCCCTGCTGGCGCAGCAGGTAGTCGAGGATCAGGGCGTTGCCCTCGCCGAACACGCCGATCAGACCCGTCTGCTTCACCTTCCAGTAGTCGGCGGTGAAGGTGAAGCGGCCGAAGGCGTCGGGCACGAACTTCGGCTCGAAGACCACGCCGTACGACAGGGTTTCGGATTCCTCCGGCTCCAGGTCCGGATTGCCCGCCCGCCGCGCCGTGGTCAGCTGCGAGCGCGAGCACGACGAGAAGGCGCTGATCCGGCCCGACCGCAGGTCGGCCTCGCAGAAGGCGTAGTCGGTGCGGGTGTTCGAGCGCGAGATCACCGAGGCGTTGATCTGCTCCAGGTTCGGGGCGCGGAAGCCCTGCGCCCACGAGCCGCGGAAGCGCACGCCGTCGATCACGTCCCAGGCCAGGGCGACCTTGGGCTTGGCGGTGTCGCCGAAGTCGCTGTAGCGCTCGTAGCGGCCGGCCAGCTGGCCCTCCAGGCGATGGACCAGCGGGATCGACATCTCCGGCGAGACCAGCGGCACGGCCAGTTCCAGATAGGCCGAGCCCACCGTGCGGTGGCCCTTGGTGTCGGGGTTGATGCTGGAATTGATCAGGTCGCTCAGCACCGCCCCGCTGACCGGGTCGGTGAAGGTGGTCGTGCCGTCGATGCGGCTGTCGCGGTCGTCCAGCTGCGTTTCGCGGCGGAACTCGACGCCCGAGGCGATGCCCAGGTCGCCGCCCGGCAGGGTCACGAGGTCGGGCCGCGAGACCTTGAAGTCCCACAGCGCAAGCGTGCTCTTGGTGCGGCGGATGGTCTTGACGCGGATGGCGTCGATGGCCGCCTGGCTGTTGCGGGTGCTGTCGGCGCCGCTGGTGTAGGTCAGGTCCGAGCCGTTGAAGACGTTGTAGGCGTCGGGCGTCGACAGGGCGAGCTGGGCGTAGAGCTTGGTGGTCGAGATGTTGTCGGCCACGTCCCTCGCGGTGGCCTCGGAGTAGACGAAGGCCGACTCCCAGTCGAAGCCGAACTTCTCGCCGCGCAGGCCGCCCAGCACGCGGTACTGCTTGTTGGTGACGTCCACCTGGGTGAGGCCGAGATCCGCGAAGGTGTAGCCGCGCAGGGTCACGGCCAGGCCCGAGGCCGGGACGTTCAGATTGGGCAGGCGGTTGGGGTTGACCGAACCGTTGGCGAAGACGGTCGGGCCGAACGGGTTCCAGTAGTTGCTGGCCGGGATGGTGATCACGCCCGACGACAGGGTCGAGATCGGCGCCTGCCCGGCGTTGGTCTTGGCGTGGTAGATTCCCAGCTCGCCGAAGGCGGTGACGCTGTCGTTGATCTCGTACTTGCCGGTGGCGAACAGGTTGGCGCGCTTGACCGACGGGATCACCGTCGTGCCCAGCGAGGCCGGGTCGAAGCGCAGGTCGCGGTCGACGCCCGAGGTCGCCAGCGCCCCGTCGTCGATGCACAGGCCGTTGCCGATGTTCAGCTGGCAGCCCGAGAAGGTGGTCGGCTGGATGTGGAAGTAGCCGGCGCTGCTGGTCAGGGCCGTGGTCCCCTGGCGCACCGTGCCGAAGCTGGCCGGCGTCTGCAGATAGGCCCAGGGCGTGGTCGTGCCGCGGCCGTCCAGGCTGGTGGCGCCGGCGAAGCGGGTGTCGGCGAACAGCGCGCGGCGGTCGGCCGAGGCGGTGTAGGCCTGTTCGTAGGAACGCAGGTGCGAGCGCTCGTCATAGGAGAAGAAGGCGCTGACATTGCCGCGGCCGCCCGCGAAGTTGTGGCCGCCATAGGCGTTGAAATTGTACTCCTTGAGGTTCGTGCCCTCGGCGAAGCCGTACTGGGCCGCGACGTTCAGGCCCTCCAGGTCGTCGCGCAGCACGGTGTTGACCACGCCGGCCACCGCGTCGGCGCCGTAGATGGCCGCCGCCCCGTCGCGCAGCACTTCCAGGCGGCGCAGGCCCGTCACCGGAATGGCGTTGGAGTTGTAGGTCAGCACCGGCACCAGGTTGTCGTTGGCCTGGCTGGTCGGGTGGGTCACCACGCGGCGGCCGTTCAGCAGCACCAGGGTGTTGCCGATGCCCAGGTTGCGCAGGTTCACCGAGCCGACGTCGCCGCGGGCGCTGTTGCTGGTGCCCGGCAGGTACTGCGAGTTGAAGTTGACGTCGCCCATCTGCGGGATCGAGCGGAACAGATCATCGCCCGAGACGGCGGCGGTGGCCTGGATCTGGTCCTCGCCGACCACCGTCACCGGCAGGGCGGCGTTGACCTTGGCGCCCTTGATCTGCGAGCCGACGACGGTGATCTCCTCGACGGTCGCGGCCTCGCCTTCCTGGGCGAAGGCGTGCGCCGACAGGACGGCGGCGCAGAGAGTCGTGGTCGCCAGCAGGGCGACGCGTAGGCGAGTGTTCATGGTATCCCCTCCAGAACTGCGACCCGACGCTCCCCGCCGCCCGAGCGCGCCCGCAATCCACATTTCAGGAAATGCCGGCGCGTCGTCCCGATGCTGACGAAACGAACAGGTCGTGCCGGTTGATTGCCGGCTCCGGCCAATTCCCACTGAATCGATGGGAATTGAATTCGAGAATTTCTGAACCGCTTGCGACCAAGTTTGCCGCCGATCCGTCAAAAAATGGGTTGGAACGGCAATTTTCCCCACACGGCGTTCAGGCCGAACGCCAGCGCCGACAGGGCCGCGCGGCGATTTCCCGGTCCCGGCGACCCTGACGGCCGACGGCGGGAACCGGCTGTCCCTTTCGCCGTGCGCGTAAAATCAAACAGCGTTATCCGAGTTGCCGGTGTGATGATCAGCACATTCCGGAAACCTCCGGTCGGCGCCCTGAAATGTGGCGGGCGTATACGAAGAAGGCCCGCAAAGCCCTTCCTCGCCCCCTCCCCCATTGCCGAACCGATCCGCCTGATCAACGCTGAACCGCGGTCAAAACCGCTGTTCAGTCTAGTATTCGCGTTCCAACAATAAGAACACGATTAGGGCGGACCCCACGAAGGAGCCATCAGTCATGCATTGACTATGCGGAGAGGGGCACTAGTGAACAATAATCTCAAAAAAATCCTGACTGCGAGCATTTCGACTCTGTCGATTGCTCTGGGTATTTCGACCATCGCGCACGCGGCCGAGCCCGCGCCTGATCCTTCCGTCGAACTCGACACCGTCATCGTCACCGGCACGCGCCAGACCGGCCTGCGGGTCGCCGACAGCCCGGCCCCCGTCCAGGTGGTCGACACCGCCACCCTCGAGCGCACCGGCCAGGTCGACCTGCGCCTGGGCCTGGCCAACCTGGTGCCGTCGTTCAACGCCCAGGCCTTCGGCGGCGACACCGCCAACCTGACCCTGTCGGCGCGCCTGCGCGGCCTGTCGCCGAACCAGGCCCTGGTGCTGATCAACGGCAAGCGCCGCCACACCACCGGCAACTTCGCGGTCCTGTCTGGCCCCTACCAGGGCGCGGCGGCCGCCGACCTCGGCTTCATCCCCATGGCCTCGATCGGTCGGATCGAGGTGCTGACCGACGGCGCCGCGGCCCAGTACGGCACCGACGCCATCGCCGGCGTCGTCAACATCATCCTGAAGAAGTCGGAGTCGGGCGGCGCGATCTCGGCCACCGGCGGCGAATACTTCGACGGCGGCGGCAAGACCGCCTCGTTCTCGGCCAACCTGGGCACGGCCCCGACCGAGAACAGCTACCTGAACTTCACGGTCGAGAGCAAATACCACGGCTTCTCCAACCGCGGCCTGCCCGACCAGCGCGTCTACAACCCCGCCAGCCCCAGCTACTCGGCCGCCAACAACGCCGTCGAGAGCCAGATCAAGGGCTATCCGAACCTGAACCTGATCTCGGGCGACGCCGAGTACCGGATGCACGTCCTGGCCTTCAACGGCGGCGTCGAGCTGCCCGGCGACTTCGAGGTCTATTCGTTCGGCACCTACGGCCACAAGGACGCCTCGGCCTACGAGAACTACCGCCGCTACAACCGCATCCAGGGCAGGATGGGCGCGGCCGACCGTCCGTTCCCCAACGGCTTCAGCCCGCGCGAACGGATCATCGAGGACGACTACGCCATGACGCTGGGCCTGTCCGGCGTCGTCGCGGGCTGGAACTTCGACCTCAGCGCCACCTACGGCAAGGACGACATCGAGGTCCGCGTCGAGGACTCGGCCAACGCCAGCCTCTACACCGACACCTCGACCCTCACGACCAGGGGCTTCACCCCCACCTCGTTCCACGCCGGCAGCTGGCAGACCACCCAGTGGACCAACAACCTGGACCTCTCCCGCGGCTTCGACGTGGGCCTGGCCACGCCGCTGGACGTGGCGGTGGGCGTCGAGCAGCGTCGTGACACCTATGCGATCGGCGCCGGCGACGCAGCCTCGACCTACAAGGAAGGCTCGCAGTCCTATCCGGGCTTCTCCAAGACCGACGCCGGCGGCCACAGCCGCACCAGCTGGGCGCTCTACACCGATCTGGCCGTCTCGCCGATCACGCCGTGGAAGGTCGACGTGGCCCTGCGCTACGAAGACTTCAGCGACTTCGGCGACACCACGGTCGGCAAGCTGACCAGCCGCTACGACTTCAACGAGATGTTCGCCGTCCGCGGCACGGTCAGCACCGGCTTCCGCGCCCCGACCCTGGCGGAGTCGTTCTACTCGGCCACCAACGTCTCGCCGACCTCGGCCTTCGTGCAATTGGCGCCGAACTCGGCGGCGGCGGCCTTGCTGGGCATCGAGAAGCTGAAGCCGGAGAAGTCGACCAACTTCAGCGTCGGCGTCGTGGCCCACCCGATCCCGAAACTGACGGCCACGATCGACGCCTACCGCATCAAGCTGGAAGACCGCATCTTCGGCTCCAGCTCGGTCTACGGCCTGCGCAACGGCGTGGTGGTGAACCCGAACGTCAACGCCGCCATCGCGGCCAACGGCAACATCCTCGACAGCACCGTCACCAGCACCGGCATCAACATCTTCTCCAACGGCCTCGACACCCGCACCACGGGCGTCGACGTGGTGGTGTCCTATCCGACGGACCTGGGCGACTGGGGCCGCATCGACTGGACCCTGAGCGGCAACTACAACAAGACCAAGATCACCAAGGTGAAGTCGGCGCCGGCCGCCCTGGGCGTGACCAGCACGGCCTTCCCCAGCGGCCAGGTCCTGTTCGCCGGCAACGCCGCCTCGCTGCTCGAGACCGCCGCGCCGAAGTACAAGATCGGCCTCAACGGCCTCTACAGCTTCGGCCCGCTCACCGTCAGCCTGACCGAGACCTTCTACGGCAAGGCCTCGGCCCTGGCCGACCCGGGCACCGGTCCGCTGCTCAACACCGTGGTCAGCGCCACCGCGCTCACCGACCTGGAGGTCTCCTACAAGTTCCCGGGCGGCGTGGTCGCCGCGGTCGGCGCCAACAACCTGTTCAACGAGTATCCGGACAAGTTCTCGGCCGCCTTCCAGTCGGCCTGCGTCGCCTCCGGCGGCGGCTGCGTCACCCAGTATCCCGCGTTCTCGCCGTTCGGGATCAACGGCGGCTACTACTACGGGCGCCTGACCTACACCTTCTAGGCCGCCCTTCCATCGCACCGGAAAGAGAGGAGTCGGGCGTCCGCCCGGCTCCTTTTCCGAAGGCGATTCCACGGGGCGCGCTCGCCGCGCCCCAACTTCGCCCAAGCCGCGATCACGGCGCCCAAGCGGACGGCACAACGCCGTTCCGCGACCGGTCGCCCGCCCTCGCCGGCTTAAAGGGATTGCCCCGCCAGGACGGGGATTTCGAGATGGAGCCGCCGCCGAAACATCCGGCAGGCGGACATGAGAGCACGGGGTGGCGTATGGACGGTCGAGCAGGTTCGGCATCTGGCGCGGTTCTGACGCGCCGACGGTTTTTCGAGAGTCTCGCGGCCTATGGCGGGGTGTCGCTGGCCATGGCCGGCATGGACGCCCTGGGCTACGGCTTCGCCTCGGCCCAGGCCGCTCCGCCCCCGCTGGAGGGCGGCGGCAAGGGGATCAAGGTCGTGGTCCTGGGCGCGGGCCTGGCGGGCCTGACCGCCGCCTATGAACTGACCAAGCACGGCTACGAGGTGCAGGTGCTGGAGGCCCGCGACTTCGCCGGCGGTCGCTGCCAGACCGCCCGCAAGGGCTTCCGCCACGTCGACCTGCTGGGCAATGACCAGACCTGCCAGTTCGACGAGGGCCTCTACATCAACCACGGCCCCTGGCGGATCCCGTACCACCACCGCTCGACGCTGCACTACACCAAGCTTCTGGGCGTGCCGCTGGAGAGCTTCGTCAACGACAACGACGCCGCCTATGTCTATTTCGAGAAGGGCGAGGGCCCGCTGAAGGGCAAGCCGGTGCGCAAGGGCGAGATCGCCGCCGACGCCCGCGGCCACGCCGCCGAACTGATGGCCAAGGTCGCCTCCAAGGGCGGGCTGGACAGCGCCATCACCGCGCAGGACCGCGACCTCTTCATCGCCTACATGGTCAACGAGGGCCGCCTGTCGGCGACGGACCTGGCCTATACCGGCACCGACGGCCGCGGCTTCGACGTGCATCCCGGCGCCGGCGTCTCGCCCGGTCCCGGCAAGCCCTCGACCCCGCGCAGCATGGCCGACGTCCTGCATTCGGGCGCCTGGCGCACCCTGACCTCGGTGGCCGGCTACGAGCAGCAGCGCACCATGCTCCAGCCGATCGGCGGCATGGACCAGCTGGCCAAGGCCTTCGAGCGCAAGGTGGCCGACAAGATCAGCTATTCCTGCGTCGTCGAGACCATCGGCCAGGACGCCAAGGGCGTGAAGATCGGCTACCGCGACGCGGCCGGAAAGAAAGCCGAGGTCGTCGCCGACTACTGCATCTGCACCATCCCGCTCAGCGTGCTGCGCAGCGTCGAGCTGCAGGCCTCCAAGCCGTTCAAGGCGGCGATGGAAGGCGTGGCCTACGCCCCGGTCAACAAGATCGGCCTGCAGATGAAGCGCCGCTTCTGGGAAGAGGACCACTTCATCTACGGCGGCCACATCTACAACGACATGCCCGGCATCGGCACGATCAGCCTGCCCTCGACCGGCTGGCAGTCGCAGAAGGGCGTGCTGCTGGGCTACTACTCGTTCGGCGGCGAGGCCGCGCGCATCAGCGCCAAGAGCCCGGCCGAACGCGCCGCCTTCGCCGTGGCCGGCGGCCAGAAGGTGTTCCCCGAATACGCCGACAGCTACGAGAACGCCTTCTCGTTCTGCTGGCACCTGGCCGAGCACAATCTGGGCGGCTGGGCCGAGTGGGGCGAGGAAGGCCGCAAGACCGCCTACCCCGTCCTGTGCGAGCCCGACGGCCGCCTGTACCTGGCCGGCGAGCACCTCAGCTATCTCGGCGGCTGGCAGGCCGGGGCCATCGAGTCGGCCTGGCAGCAGATCGCCAAGCTGCACGCCCGCGTCCGCGCCGCGTGACGACCCTCTTCCAGACCTTCGGAGACCTGATGCTTCGCCACGCTTTCCCGGCGCTCGCCGCCCTCAGTCTGGTCGCCGGCGCCGCCTCGCCCGCCCTCGCCGCCCCGCCCGGACAGACCCTCTACGCCGACAACTGCTCGGCCTGCCACCAGGTCACCGGCAAGGGCGTCAAGGGCGCCTTCCCGGCCCTGGCCGGCTCGCCCCTGGTGCAGGGCGACGGCAAGGCCATGGCCAATGTCGTGCTCAACGGCCGCGCCGGCATGCCCGCCTTCAAGGACGACCTGTCCGACGCCGAGCTGACCGGCCTGCTGAACTATGTCCGCACCGCCTGGGGCAACAAGGGCAAGCCCGTCAGCTATGCCGACGTCTCCGGCGTCCGCTCCCAGTCCAAGGCCGGCGCCAAGGCCCGCGGCCTGCAGGCCCACTAGACCCCGTAAAACCGCTCAATCCCCGCGAAAGCGGGGACCCAAGCCGACTTTCAGGATGAAGCAACCCCCGAACCAGCTCCCCAATCCGCTTGGATCCCCGCCTTCGCGGGGAAGCTCGGAAAAAGGGGGCTTCCGTTTCGAGACGATCTTTCGCCTCATAAGAACAACCAAGGAGCCGCCCCATGAAACGCCTCGCCCTCGCCCTCGTCGCGACCGCCGCCGTCGCCACGCCCGCCCTGGCCCAGGAGATCGTCCGCGGCGGCGACCCCAAGTCGGCCATCGCCAGCGTCGTCACCGTGCCGGCCGGCTACGACACCATCTATGTCAGCGGCATGACCCCGCCGGTGGTCGACGCCAACGCCACGGGCGTGGCCAAGTTCGGCGACACCAAGACCCAGACCATCGGCGTCATCAAGCGCCTGGAAGACGCGCTCAAGAGCCAGGGCGCCAGCCTGTCGGACGTGGTGATGATGCGCGTGCTGCTGGTCGGCGACCCGGCCAAGGACGGCAAGATGGACTTCGCCGGCATGATGGAGGGCTACAAGACCTTCTTCGGCACCGCCGAGCAGCCCAACAAGCCCTCGCGCATCACCAGCCAGGTCACCGCCCTGGTCGCCGACGGCATGCTGGTCGAGATCGAGGTCCAGGCCGCCCGCAAGCCGAAGAAGTAGCCGCGGCCGGCCAAGAAAGGGCCGGGAAACGCAAGCGCTCAGGGCGGTTTGGCGGCATGATCGCCCGATCGTCCGGACGCTGCGAGGCCCGCACGCCGCGAGAAAGGCCGACCCGATGAGCTGCACCCACCTGTCGACCATCGTCGTCGTGACGCCCAGCGCCGACGGCTGCGAGGAATGCCTCAAGACCGGCGGCTGGTGGGTGCACCTGCGCCTGTGCCGCGCCTGCGGCCACGTCGGCTGCTGCGACCAGTCGCCCAGCCGCCACGCCAGCGCCCACTTCGCCGCTGCCCAGCACCCGATCATCGAAGGCTACGACCCGCCCGAGGGCTGGGGCTGGTGCTATGTCGACGAGGTGATGTTCGACCTCACCGCCTACAAGACGCCCCACCCACGCCCGATCAAGCGCTGGGTCGAGGGATAGAGCCGCCCGCGAACGCGTAGCCGAGCGGCGGCAAGGGGTGCTACAGCCCCCGCCCGCAACTCACTCCGCAATTCGAGACAAGCTGGCGATGATTCAACCTGGCGCGACCTTCAAGGACAACCTTCAGCAACTGCCGGCCATCGAGGGGATCAGCCGCATCGACCTCGTCGATCCCGCCGGCGCCGTCGTCGCCAGCATCGAGAACCAGCCGGGCAAGCAAGGCTCGCTGGCCGTCTACAACTATCTGAAGCAGGCGTTCGGCGCCCTGGACGCCAAGGCCGCCGAGCACGGCCTGGCCGTCTTCGCCGAGCACACGGCGGACGCCCGCCAGCGCCCCGGCGCGCACCCGAACGTCGACCGTCTGCTGGCCATCGTCGACGGCGGCGCGCCGCTGACCATCGAGGTGGTCGCCGGCTGATCCGGACCGGGGACGCCGCCGCGGCGTCCCTACCCGGCCCGCAGGGCCTCCAGGTCGCGGTGGATCGCCGAGACCACCACCGAGCCCTCGCCGACACCGGCCGCGACGCGCTTGATCGATCCGGCGCGCACGTCGCCGACGGCGTAGACGCCCGGGCGCTCGGTCTCGTAGGCCGACCGGGCGCTAGGCGCGCGGCCGCTCTCGCCGGTCAGGACGAAACCACTCTCGTCCAGGTCGATGCAGCCGCGCAGCCAGTCGGTGTTGGGCACGGCGCCGATCATCACGAACAGCGCCCCGGCGTCGACCACCGTCTCCTGGCCGGTGCGATGGTTGGTCCAGCCGATGCGGTTCAGGGTGCGCTCGCCCTCCAGGCGGGTGACCTCGCAGAACGGGTGCAGGGTGATGCGGGCCGAGCCCTCGATGCGCTGGACCAGATAGTCCGACATCGTCGCCGCCAGCCCCTCGCCGCGCACCAGCATGTGCACGTGGCCGACGGTGCGCGACAGGAACATCGCCGCCTGGCCGGCCGAGTTGCCGCCGCCGACCACCACCACCGCCTGGCCCCGGCAGAGGTCCGACTCCATGGCCGTGGCCGCGTAGTGGATGGCCTGGCCGTCGAAGCGGCCGTAGCCCTCGACGTCCAGCTTGCGGTAGCGGGCGCCCGAGGCGATCACCACCGCCTGCGCCAGCAGGGTCTGGCCGTCCTCCAGCTTCAGGCGGTAGGGGCGCTTTTCGCATTCGACCCCGACCACGGCTCGCGACACCGCCAGCCGCGCGCCGAACTTCTGGGCCTGCACCTGGGCGCGGCCGGCCAGGGCCTGGCCCGATATGCCGGTGGGAAAGCCCAGGTAGTTCTCGATCTTCGAACTGGCCCCGGCCTGGCCGCCGGGCGCCAGTCCTTCCAGGATCACCGTCGCCAGGCCCTCGGACGCCGCGTAGGTCGCCGCCGACAGGCCCGCCGGCCCGGCCCCCACCACCGCCACGTCGAACACCGCCTGCGGATCGAAGCGCTCGGTCATGCCCAGGCGGTCGGCCAGGGCCATGGTGTCGGGATTGAGCAGCAGGCTGCGGTCGGGCAGCACCACCGCCGGCAGGTCGGCCACGTCCAGGCCATGACGGCCCATGCAGCCGGAGGCGGCCTCGTCGTTCTCCACGTCGACCAGCCGCAGCGGATAGCCGTTGCGCACCGCGAAGCGTTCGATGCGCAGGGTGTCGGGATCGTCGGGCCGGCCGATCAGCACGATCCCCGCCTCGCCGTGATGCAGGAACCCCATGCGGCGCAGGATGAAGGCCCGCATGACGATCTCGCCGATGTCGGGTTCGGCCGCCATCATCCGCGGCACATCCCTGTTGGCCACCCGCACCACCCGGCCGTCGGTCTGGGCCCGGGCGCTGACCAGCAGGGCGCGGGCGTTGATCTGGTCGAGCTCGCCGCTGAACTGGCCCGGGCCGTGGACGGTGAGGATCTCGTCGTCGCCCTCCTCGCCGCTGCGGGTGATGCCGACCTGCCCTTCCAGCACCAGAAAGAAGTCGGCGCGCCGGTCGCCGCGCCGGAACAGCACCTGCCCCTGCGCGATCGCCTCCTCGACGCCGTAGCCCGAAAGGCGTCGCACCATCTCGGGCGACAGCACGGGAAAGATCTGGGCAGTGCGGGCGTAGGGGTCGTCGGCGGCGAGCGGCTTGGTCGCGATGATATCGGTCACGGCGGGCCTCCTGGCGGTCCTTCGAACCCTAGTTCACGGAACGTCGCGAGGCGATGTCTTGAACGGAAACGACGACGTGTTCGGGTGCGGCGCGGGGCGCGACGGCGGCGAAGGCGGTCAGGGCCAGCAGGGCGGCGGTCGCGGCGCTGAGGCACAGTTTCTGAAGGTCGGTCACGAGGGGCGCCCTTGGTCTTGCGAAGGGGTCGGCCCCGCCGGCCGCCTGGGGGAGGCGCGGCGGGCGGGGCCTTGTGGGACCTTCGCCTGGGGGGAGAGCGGCGAGGTCCCGAGGGGGCGGGCGTCAGGCCCGGTCGCGGCGGCCGGCCTCGAACAGGAACCAGACCCGCTTTTCGGTCTCGTCGATCCAGTTCTCCAGCAGGCTGGCGGTGGCGATGTCGCCGTGCTCGTCGCAGGCGGCGTGGGCGGCCCGCATGGCCGCGGCCAGGCCGCCGTTGTCGTCGCGCAGCTCGGCCAGCATGTCCTGCGGCTCCACGTAGTCGGCGTCGTTGTCGAGCACCCGCTGGGTGCGGGCGATGTGGCCGATCGAGCGCAGCGTGGTCCCGCCCAGCTTGCGCACCCGCTCGGCGATCGGGTCGGTCATGGCGTAGAGCTCGTCGCCCTGCTCGTCGAACATCAGGTGGTAGTCGCGGAAGTGCGGGCCCGAGACGTGCCAGTGGAAGTTCTTGGTCTTGATGTAGAGCGCGAAGACGTCGGCCAGCAGCGCGGTCAGGGCCGCCGAGATGTCCTTGGCGGCGGCCTCGCCCAGCCCGGTGGGCGTGGTCAGCGGGGCCAGGCGGCGGGCGCGGGCGGTTTCGATGTCCATGGGTCGTCTCCTGCGAAGGCGGGCCAGCGCCGCGCCGTTGAGAGTCATCTTGCTTGGCTGGCGGCCAAGGTGCTTGGCGCGAGACGCGCCGGCTTGAACGTCGGCGCCGTCGCGCGCGCGTCTCAGGCCCGGCGAAGCGAGCCCATGACCAGGGCCCGGCCCCAGGGGCGGTTCTCGCGCCGCCAGACGTTGGGGGTCTGGCCGGTGTAGCGGCGGAACAGGCGCGTCAGGTGGGCCTGGTCGGCCAGGCCGCAGACGGCGGCGATGTGGGCCAGGCTCTCGTCGGTCTCCAGCATCATCGCCTGGGCGTGCTCCAGCCGTCGGCGCATGATGTAGGCGTGCGGCGTCTCGTCGGTGCTGACCTTGAAGGCCCGGCAGAAATAGCTGGCCGACAGGCCCACGCGCGCGGCCAGCACGCCGACCGAGACGGTGTCGCCGATATTGGCCTCGACATGGGCGGCGACCGCCCGGATCTGCCAGCCCGCCAGTCCGCCGCGCGCCAGGCCCGCCCCGCGGGCCTGCGAGCCGGGCAGGAAGCTGCGCTCCTCGCGCAGGGCCGCGCTGCTCAGCACCACCGCCAGGCGGTCGAGCATCTCGCGGGCCGAGCCGAGATCGGCGTCCAGGGCGGCCAGGGCCTGCTCGACCAGCCAGATCGCCTGGGGCGCGTTGGATGACGGCGTGGCCGCCTGCGTGTCGATGGATTGCAACATGGCTTGGGCCTCCTGCCGCCTCGAATGACCGCAACCCTAGCGAGGGCTGCCCGCGCGACACACCGAACGGACGTTGACCGGGCGTATCGACTTGGTTGGCCCGTCCCAGACCTTGGTATGGGGTCCCGGCCCGGGGCAGGCTTGGGCTATGAATCGCCTGATGCGCTTCTCGCCCTTTCCCGCCTCGCGCCCCTCGCCGCTCGGTCGCCGCCTGCGGCTGGCCAGCGCCGCCCTGATCGCCGCGGCCGTGTTCGTGATCGACACCTTCACCCCGCTGTCCAGCGCGGTGGCGGTGCTCTACGTGCTGGTGCTGCTGCTGGTCGGCGAAGAGCTGCCCGGCCGGCGGCTTTGGGTGGTCACCCTGGCCTGCGCGGCCATGGCCACGATCAGCTTCGGCTTCGCCCATGGCGAGGACCTGGAACTGGCCCCCACCCTGCGGCTGATGGTCAGCCTGGCGGCGCTGGGCGTGGCCGCCTTCCTGACCGGCCGCAACCTGGCCGCCCGCGAGATCCTCCAGGCCCAGGCCCGGCTGCTGGACGTCACCTCCGACGCCATCTTCATCCGCGACGCGCAGGGCCGCATCACCTTCTGGAACCGCGGCGCCGAGCGCCTCTACGGCTGGACCCGGCAGGAGGCCCTGGGCCGCGACGCCCACCGCCTGCTGGAGACCGCCCTGCCCGCCCCTTCGGAGGACATCGCCGCCCTGGTGGCCCGCGACGGCGCCTGGCAGGGCGAGATCGGCCAGCGCCGCAAGGACGGCGTCCGGCTGGTGGTGCTCAGCGAATGGATCCTCGAGCGCGACGCCGAGACCGGCGCCTGCGCCCTGCTGGAAAGCAACACCGACATCTCCGACCTGCGCCGCGCCGACGAGGCCCTGCGCCGCAGCGAGGCCCGCTACCGCACCATCTTCAACACCCTGGCGGTGTCGATCTGGGAGCATGACTTCCGCCCGGTGAGGGCCGCGCTGGACGACCTGCGCGCCCAGGGCGTCGCCGACCTGGCCGACCATCTGGCCCGCCATCCCGAGGTCGCGCGCGAAATCAAGTCCAGGGTCGGCATCACCGACGTCAACGCCACCGCCCTGAAGATGATGGGCGTCGCCGACAAGGCCGGCTTCTTCCAGCGCCTGGACGAGCTGCTGCCCGAGACCGACGACAGCTTCGCCCAGTTCCTGGTCGCCTTCGACACCGGCGCGCCCCGCTTCGAGACCGAGACCACCGTGCGCAGCCGCACCGGCGAGATGATCCCGGTCATGGTCGCGCTGAACTTCCCGCCCGACGCCCAGGGGCTCGACCGCGTCCAGGCCTCGATCGTCGACCTGACCGAGCAGCGGCGGATGCAGGAGCGCCTCGACCGCGCCCGCGCCGAGCTGGAGCACGCCCTGCGCGCCGCCACGCTGGGGGTGCTGTCGGCCTCGATCGCCCACGAGGTCAACCAGCCGCTGGCCGCCATCTCCAACGCCGCCGGCGCGGCCCAGCGCTGGCTCGACCGCGAGACCCCCGATCTCGACGAGGCCAAGGAGGCCGTCGCCGATGTGGTCCACGCCGCCGCCCACGCCGCCGAGGTGGTGCGCGGCATCCGCGGCCTGATCGCCCAGACCCCGGCCGACCGCGCGGCCCTGCCGCTGGACGGCCTGCTGGCCGCCTCGGCCGGCTTCGTGCGGCGCGAGATCGCCGAGCATGGCGTCGAACTGCTCCTCGACCCGCAGGCGGCCGACACCGTGGTCCAGGGCGACCGCGTCGTGCTGCAGCAGGCGCTGGTCAACCTGATGCTCAACGGCGTCCAGGCCATGGCCGTCGTCCCCGCCGAAGCCCGCCGCCTGCACGTGCGCTCGCGCCGCGAGGGCGCCGAGGCCGTCGTCGAGATCGCCGACACCGGTCCGGGCTTCCCGCCCGACGCCGCCGACCGCGCCTTCGAGGCCTTCTTCACCACCAAGCCCGGCGGCATGGGCCTGGGCCTGGCCATCTGCCGCTCGGCGGTGGCCGCCCACGACGGCCGCATCGCCGTGCTGCCGCCGCTTCCCGGCGAAACCGGCGCGCGCATCGAGATCCGACTGCCGGCGCAGGCCTGAGCCCCCGTCATCGATGAGCCCTGCTCATCACCCCATGGAGCGCCGCGCCGCTAATCGGCCCGTCGGCCCGCTGCTAGATTGCCCGACCGTTTTCACCGCTCGGAGCACTGCGATGCCGGATCGGCGAACCGTGTCGGCCCTTGGTTTCGGCGTCCTGTGCTGGAGCCTGCTGCCGACGCTCGCGGCCGCATCGCCCCGCCGGGCGTCCTCGAAGGAGACAGCCATGATCCTCAAGCGCGCGGGCAGCCAGCCATCGCAGAAGGGCCCCGCCGACTGGTTCACCGGCCAGGTGCGCCTCGATCCGCTGCACGCCGCCGAGCCCCCCGCCCGGGTGTCGGCCGCCAGCGTCACCTTCGAGCCCGGCGCCCGCACGGCCTGGCACACCCACCCGCTGGGCCAGATCCTGGTGGTCACCGCCGGCTGCGGCTGGACCCAGTGCGAGGGCGAGCCGATCGTCGAGATCCGCGCCGGCGACGTCGTCGTCTGCCCGCCCGGCCACCGCCACTGGCACGGCGCTTCGCCCACCACCTCGATGACCCACATCGCCATCCAGGAAGCGCTGAACGGCTCGCCGGTGACCTGGATGGAGCACGTGACCGACGCCCAGTACCTGGCCGGCCCGCCCAAGGCCTGACGACGACGGGCGGGTGCCTAGCCGCCCGCCCGGTCGCGCTCCAGGGCCTCGGCCATCCGCACCAGTTCGGCGAACGAGCCGGCGCGCATCTTCTTCATCAGGCTGCCGCGGTGCAGCTTGACGGTGATCTCCTGCAGGCCGAGCTCGCCGGCCACCTGCTTGTTGAGCAGGCCGGCGGTGACCAGGGTCATCACCTGCTGCTCGCGCGGCGTCAGGGCGTCGAAACGGGCCTTCACCTCGGCCACGTCGCGGGCCAGTTCGCGGCGCTTTCCGTCCTTGGCGAGCGCGGCGGTGACGGCGTCGATCATGTCCTGGTCGCGGAACGGCTTGGCCAGGAAATCGACCGCGCCGGCCTTCATCGCCCGCACGGTCATCGGCACGTCGGCGTGGCCGGTCATGACGATCACCGGGGCCCGCACGCCGCGCGCAGCAAGCGTCTCCTGCAGATCAAGGCCGCTCATCTTGGGCATGCGCACGTCCACCAGGATGCAGCAGGGCGTGTCGGGCAGGGGCGCGTCCAGCAGCGCCTGGGCCGAGCCGTAGAGCGCCGTGCGCAGCCCCACCGACCGGAACAGCTTGTCCATCGAGCCGCGAAACATCTCGTTGTCGTCGACGACCAGCACGGTCTGCACCGTCTCGTCGATCGCGCTCTCGGCCTTGCCCGGCATCCCCATATCCCCTTTCCCCAGACCCTCGGGTCACGCCTCGTCGAGCATCCGCCTCAGGGTCGCCTCGATCCGGTCGGGCGCACAGGGCTTTTCGAGAAAATCCCGGGCTCCGGCCGCCATCGCCTGGTCGCGCATGTCCGGAAAGGCGGTGACCACCACCACCGGCAGGTCGGGATGGTCGACCTGCAGGCGGCGCAGCAGATCGAGCCCAGAGATCTCGGGCATGTGGATGTCGGTGACCACGCAGCCCCAGGCCTGCGGACCCGAGGCCAGGAAACTGGCCGCCGAGGCGAAGACGCCGACCTCCAGCCCGAACGAGCGGATCAGTCGCGCGAGGCCGGAACGGACGAGGGCGTCGTCGTCGATGACGGCGATGGTGCGCCGACGGGACATGGCGTTTGCTCTAAACACGCCCGTTACATGGACGCTGACGGGACTGGATTAGACCACCGGCCCGCGCCCCGACACCCATACGCTGGTTTATCCCCCGCCGGCGTCGCGGCGCATGACCACCACCACCTCCACCCCGCCCGGCCGCCTGGCCAGGGCGTCGCGCAGCATCGCCAGCAGGGTCTCGGGCGAGACATGCAGGTCGACGATCCGCGCCGTCTCCTCGTAGATCAGGTGGAAGTGCGGTTCGGGCTGGGTGTCGAACACCGGCTCGGCCGTGGTGGTCGGCAGGCGTCCGACCAGGCCGTGGTCGGCGAAGGCCTCGACCTGGCGGGCGATCTCGGCGGGCGGCATGGCCAAGCCCTCCTGCGCCGCCAGCTCGGCGATCTCGTGCGCCGTCAGGTGCGTCTCCTCGGAGTCGCGCAGCAGCGCCAGCAGGCGCGCGGTCGGCCCGCGAAACGGCAGACCCGCGCGACGCAGCTCGTCCTGCAGGACGGCGTCCACGGCATGAGGCATCGAAGGCGTCCTCCCGGGGGCGAGGACGATCGCGATCGTTGCAGCGTCGCGACCTGTTTCCCGCGTCCGTTCCGCGCGAGCTTCGCCCAGGCCACTCTTGAAATGAAGCGCCAAAGATCAATGATATCGATAGACAGTCCCTATCACGATCGGTGAGCGCGGCATGAACCTGCGAGACCTCCGCTACCTGCTGGCCGTGGCCGAGCACGAGCACTTCGGCCGCGCCGCCCGCGCCTGCGGCGTCAGCCAGCCCACCCTGTCGGTGCAGATCCGCAAGCTGGAGGACGTGCTGGGGGTCGTCCTGTTCGAGCGCGGCGGCAAGACCGCGACGCCGACCGTCGCCTGCCGCCAGCTGCTCGCCCACGCCCGCGCGGCGGTGACCGCGGCCGAGGGCGTTCTGGCCACCGCCCGCAGCCTGCGCGATCCGCTGGCCGGCCGCTTTCGCCTGGGGATCATCCCCACCCTCGCCCCCTACCTGCTGCCGCTGATCTTCGGTCCGCTGCGCGAGGCCCTGCCGTCGCTGGACCTGGAGCCGTGGGAGGACCAGACCGCGGCCCTGCTGGAACGCCTGCGCGCCCATGAACTGGACGCCGTGCTGCTGGCCACCGACGAGACCGCGCCCGATCTCGTGGGCGCGCCGCTGTTCGCCGAGCCGTTCCTGGCCGCCCTGCCGCCCGAGCATCCGCTGGCCGCGCGCGAGGCCGTGGCCGAGACGGATCTCGCCCGCGACATCCTGGTGCTGTCCGACGGCCACTGCCTGCGCGACCAGGCCCTGGAGGCCTGCGGCCAGACCACCGCGCTCGGCGCGGCCCTGCGCGCCTCCAGCCTGCCGACCCTGCTCAACATGGTCGCCGCCGGCTACGGCACCACCCTGATCCCGGGCCTGGCGGCCGGCGCGGCCCAGGACGCCGGCATCGTGCTGCGCCCCCTGTCCACCTGGACCGGCCGCACCATCCGCATCGTCTGGCGCGCCCACTATCCCCAGCGCCCCGCCGCCGAGGCCGTGGGCGAGATCATCGCGCGGCGCCTGCGGGGCTACACCGAGAGCACGGCCGCGAGCGCCGCCTAGTCCGGCCCGCGCAAGGAAGGACGGGGACGGACGGAAATCTCGCGTCCTGATCGCCAGGGGTTGGCTGCGTCTATCGAAGCGATAGGAACAATCAATTGTACCAATGGCGGAAAGGGCGCGTTGACTAGGCCCGACGGGGGAAATGGCGAACGCAACAAGCCAACCGGAGGAAGCCGACAATGGATGGAAACGTCGATCCTAAAGCGCAGGGCCAGTGCCCGGTGGGCCATGGCCGCGGACGAGCGAACCGCGACTGGTGGCCCCAGCACCTGAGCCTCGAAAGCCTCAACCAGCACGATCCGCGCTCCAATCCGCTCGGCGCGTCCTTCAACTACGCGCATGCGTTCAACAGCCTCGACCTCAATGCGGTGATCGCCGACCTCCACGCCCTGATGACCGACAGCCAGGACTGGTGGCCCGCCGACTTCGGCCACTACGGCGGCCTGTTCATCCGCCTGGCCTGGCACAGCGCCGGCACCTATCGCACCAGCGACGGCCGCGGCGGCGCGGGCGGCGGCCAGCAGCGCTTCGCCCCGCTCAACAGCTGGCCCGACAACGCCAATCTCGACAAGGCCCGCCGCCTGCTGTGGCCGATCAAGCAGAAGTACGGCGCCAAGCTCTCCTGGGCCGACCTCTACGTGCTGGTGGGCAACGTCGCCCTGGAGTCGATGGGCTTCAAAACCTTCGGCTTCGGCGGCGGCCGCGCCGACCAGTGGGAGCCCGAAGAGCTGTACTGGGGCCCCGAGGGCAGCTGGCTCGGCGACGAGCGCTACAGCGGCGAGCGCCAGCTGCACCCGGCGCTCGGCGCGGTGCAGATGGGCCTGATATACGTCAATCCCGAAGGCCCCAACGGCAATCCCGATCCCAAGGCCGCCGCGCGCGACATCCGCGACACCTTCGCCCGCATGGCCATGAACGACGAGGAGACCGTCGCCCTGATCGCCGGCGGCCACAGCTTCGGCAAGACCCACGGCGCGGGCGACCCGTCCTTCGTCGGCGTCGAGCCCGAGGGCGGCGAGATCGAGGCCCAGGGCCTGGGCTGGACCAGCAAGCACGGCACGGGGATCGGCGCCGACGCCATCACCGGCGGGCCGGAAGTGATCTGGACCCAGACCCCGACCAAGTGGAGCAACCACTTCTTCGAGAACCTCTTCAAGTACGAGTGGGAGCTGCACGAAAGCCCCGCCGGCGCCAAGCAGTGGCGCGCCAAGGACGCCCCGGCCGACATCCCCGACGCCTATGACGCGTCCAAGACGCACGTGCCGCGGATGCTGACCACCGACCTGGCCCTGCGCTTCGACCCCGAATACGAGAAGGTCTCGCGCCGGTTCCTGGAGAACCCCGACCAGTTCGCCGACGCCTTCGCCCGCGCCTGGTTCAAGCTGACCCACCGCGACATGGGCCCCAAGCAGCGCTATCTCGGCCCGCTGGTGCCCGAAGAGACCCTGATCTGGCAGGATCCGATCCCCGAGGTCGACCACCCGCTGGTCGACGGCGCCGACGTCGCCGAGCTCAAGCGCCAGATCCTGGCCTCGGGCCTGTCGATCTCCGAGCTCGTCTCGGTCGCCTGGGCCTCGGCCTCGACCTACCGCGGGTCCGACAAGCGCGGCGGCGCCAACGGCGCCCGCATCCGCCTGGCTCCGCAGAAGGACTGGGAGGTCAATGATCCGCCCACCCTGGCCAAGGTGCTGGGCGTGCTGGAAGGCATCAAGGCCAAGTTCGACGCCTTGGGCGACAAGAAGATCTCGCTGGCCGACCTGATCGTGCTGGGCGGCGCGACGGCCGTCGAGGAGGCCGCCAAGGCGGCCGGCTCGCGCATCACCGTGCCCTTCGTCCCCGGCCGCGCCGACGCCACGGCCGAACAGACCGACGCCGACTCCTTCGCGCCCCTGGAGCCGCTGTCGGACGGCTTCCGCAACTATCGCCGCGAGGGGACCCAGTTCATGGCCCCCGAGGAGGCCCTGGTCGACCGCGCCCAGCTGCTGCGGCTGTCCGGCCCCGAGCTGACCGTCCTGGTCGGCGGCCTGCGGGTGCTGGGCGCCAACGCCGGCGGTTCCAAGGCCGGGGTGTTCACCGAGCATCCGGGCGTGCTGACCAACGACTTCTTCGTCAACCTGCTCGACATGGGCACGACCTGGAACCCGACGGCGGTCAACGCCTTCGCCGGGTCGCCCCGGGCCGGCGGCGACGCGCGCTGGACGGCCACCCGCGTCGACCTGATCTTCGGCTCCCACGCCGAGCTTCGGGCCCTGGCCGAGGTCTACGGCTCGGCCGACGCCCAGGACAAGTTCGTCACCGACTTCGTGGCCGCCTGGAACAAGGTCATGAACGCCGACCGGCTGGACCTGAGGTAACCGACCGGGCGAGGGCCGAGCGCCCCGCCCTCAGCCGCCGGCGCTTCGGCGTCGGCGGCTTTTCTCTTTCTGGGCCTCGGCGTCGTCGTCTTCGCCGACCTTCTCCTCGACGGCGGCCGAGAACCGCTGATAGGCGCCCAGGCCCACCAGCACCAGCACGGCCGCGACCAGCAGCAGGGTCGGATAGACCAGCTGGGCGACGTCGCCGCGGGCGGTCTTGAACACCACCACCAGCGCCTCCAGGAACAGGGCGATGACGATGGTCGACAGGAACTTGGTCAGGCTGCGCCTGGCCTCGGCGGCGCTGCGCTTCTCCTCGCCGCGCCGCACCTCGTCCTCGAACAGGTACTTGGCCACGTCGAAGACGGCGATGGCCACGATGATGTAGCCCAGCACGTCGAGTACCGCCTCGGCGCTGGACTGGTCGGGATTGCGCAGGCTGGCCAGCGCCTCGTTGATCCCCAGGGCGATCAGGCTCATGGCCGCCAGCGCCAGCAGCAGGCTGGCGCCGGCGAAGATGGCGCGGGTCACATAGTTCACGGCTGGCTCCCGGAAGGCCCGGTCCAAGCGGGGCCGGTCTCGGGGCTTCAACGTCCGCCGAGGCGTCCGGTTCGCCCCGCCCGTCAGCAGCAGCCGCCCTTGTCCTTCATCTCCAGGTCGATGGTGATGCGGCGCACCTTGACGCTCTTGAGGTCCTCGCCGGGCAGGTCCAGGCAGTCGAGCAGCCGCGCGGCCTGTTCGACGCAGGCGTCGGACTTGCGCTCGCCCTTGCCCTCGTTGAACGGCGTCTCGATGTCGGGATCGATCTTGTAGACCATGCCGCCGATCACCTCGCCGCCGGCCCTGGCCGTCACGACGATGTCGCGCTCGCCCGCCTCGGCCGCGTCGGAGGCCGTGAAGGCGGCTCCGGCCTGGACGTCGAAGGTCACCGCCCGCTGCTCCCCGGGCTTCAGCCGCGCGCCTTCGGCCGGCAGGCCCTTGACCTCGACCCGCCATCCGCGCCGCGCCAGCAGCGGCGGCAGCGACACCGAGACCTCGACCAGGGCCGAGACCCTCTGCGGGTTGCCCACCCAGAAGCCCTTGCCGTGCAGGCCGGCCATCAGGCCGCGCACGCCGCCGCCGCCCGGCACCAGGGTGACGTTGCGCTGGGCGACGTTGTTGTCGTTGGGCACCAGCCGCCAGTCCTGCACGACCTCGCCGGCCGTGAACTTGTCGACATTGCTGGGATCGCCCGTCGCCGAGACGATCATCAGCATGCAGTCGTGGCCCCAGGTGTTGGTCACCGGCGTCCAGGAGAACGGGCCGACGATCTTCTCCTCGGTGTCGTTGGCCGCCAGCGAGCCCACCGCCAGCTGCGGCGTCGTCATCGGCTGCAGGTCGTTGGGCCACAGCACGCCGGCCGAAGGCTTGCAGTGGTAGGCCTTGACCACGACGTTGCTGGCCGGCGAGGTCCCGCGATTGCGGACCTTCACATAGGCGTAGTTGGTCTCGTCCAGCGCCGGCTCCTGGTGCCCGGCCAGGCCGTCCGCGCTGCGCCGGTTCCAGATCGTGGTCGTCGCCCAGTGCACCGGCAGATAGGGCAGGTACTCGCCGCTGCGGCCGTCGTCGATATAGACGTCGACGGCCGGCGGGGCGCCGCCGTTCAGGTTCTGCTTCTCGAACGCCCAGGTCAGCACCTTGCCGTAGGCCCCGCCGTACAGCCCCTCGGACGTCCAGTCGCCGGCGTCGGCGGCCAGCAGGGCGTCCAGGAACAGCGCGGCCGAGGCCGGGTTGCTGGCCGGGGTCAGCGTGCCGACCGCGCGCAGGATCAGATAGGCCATGCAGCGGGCCGCGAACTTGCGACGGCCCAGGTCGGGGGAGTCGCCGCCGATCGAGCGATAGGCCCGAAAATGGCTGGTCGCCAGGATCTGCTCGCTCGCATAGCCGCCGATGTCGCTGGCCCCGCCCCATCCCCAGCCCGCCGCGACGGTGCGGTCGTGACGCCGGCCGATGAAACTGACCCACGGATAGGATTCGAACCGGTCGGTGGCCGCCGTCTCGGGGTCGTTGAGGATCACCGCCAGGCTGTCGCCGGCGCTGTGCGCGAAGCCGAAATTGGCGGTGTTCACGTGGTCATAGAGAATGCCGTGACCGCCCAGCTCGTGCAGCACCACGCGCCAGTCGGCGGCGATCCCGATCGGGTTGGCCAGGTCGCCCATGTCGGCCAGCTCGAAATCGACGCTGGCGATCCCGTCGCCATCGCCGCTGCACGAGGCGTTGCGCTCGATGCCGTCGGTCGTTCCGTAGCGTCCGCGGTGATCGACCGGGATCGGAAAGGTCGTGCCGCCGAAATAGCTGCTGATCGTGAAGCCCAGGTCCTCGCAGAGCCTGAAGAACCGGTCGCAGTGATAGTAGGCGTTGACCGCCGCGAAGTTGTTGGTGCGCGAGTCGTAGTCGAAATTGCTGCCGACGGGCCGGGTCGGGGGCGCGACGGTCGCCTGCTCGAAGTCCGAGATCCGCACGAAGTTGCCGCTCAGCGCCTGCTCCAGGCCCGGTCCCGGCGCGGTCAGGCCAGGCAGGGTCACGCTGGTTCGCAGCGCGGCCGCGCTCAGCGTGGCGTTGTTGGCCGAGGGGCCGTTGGCGGCGTTGCCCGAGGTGGTGATCGGGTCGCGATCGAACACCAGCCCGTTGACGTTCGAGGTCAGGCCCCGAAGGTAGAGAACCGCGCCGGTCTCGACCTCGACCAGAGCCCGCCAGTTGATCGGCTGGCCGTTCCAGGGCGCGCGGAGGATCAGTTCCGCCACCAGGTACCAGTGTCCCGGCCGGATGGAGGTGGGCACCTCGGGCAGGGGCAGGGTCGGGTGCGCGTCGACGTGCGCGCCGGCCGCCGTCAGCCGGGGGATCTCGCCGTTGGTGTGGTCGTGCTCCTGCGGGAAATCGTCCAGACGGGTCCTGGGGTCGTAGCGATGGACGTAGAACCGGCCCCGGATCAGCTTCGCCGCGGTCTTGCCGGTGGTCGCGCCCTTGGCCTCGGCGCCCAGCACCTCGGCCAGGCCGATCGGTTCGGCCGCCTTGGCCTGCCTGGCCTTGGCCTCCTCGGCCGTCTTGGCCGGCGCCAGGAGCTCGGGATCGACCTTCTCGCCGGTGCGGAACAGCTCCCGGAAGCGCTCGATGGCCTTGGCCGACGGCAGCTTGGCGTCGATGTCGCCCTCGCTGGTGTTGGTCGCCGCCAGCACCCGCGCGGGCCCGTGCTTGAGGGTGGCCGTCAGGCCCGCGCCCCAGACCGGCACGTTCAGATAGGTCTGCCGCCAGCCATAGGTCGTGGTGTCGAAGTTCGCCTTCTCGTCGCCGAACCGGTACTCGGTCTTCTGGTCGCGCGGGTCGTGATAGCCCACCGGCTGGTCYATGCCGCGCAGGGTCTCCGCGCCGATCCCCAGGTTCGGGGACAGCTCGCGCAGGTGCGTCGCAGCCGCCTCGCGTCCTCGCAGCTTTTCGGCCGCGGGATATTCGTCGACATAGCTGACGCCGCGGATCTGATCCCTTGGATCGATCGTGATATTGGCGCCGAAATTCGGATCATAAGCCCGTGTCATGCGGAACAACCTTTCCGGCTGAAGTCCAGGCAAGATTGGTGCTGTTGGGAAACGCGCCCAGCTGACGTCTGCAGGTCTGGGATGACGGGCGCGACCATATCTCAGGACGACGCCCTCCGCAACCATTGCGTGCATTTGCAGAAATGCACCTGAGCTTCGACATTCGCGCAAAAGAAAGGGGGCGCCCGCCATGCGGACGCCCCCTCGCCTCTTTCCGTCCCTTTCGGGCCGGGTCGGCCGTGATCTACTTTCCGGCCTTGGCGGCGGCGACGTAGTCGTCGACCACGCGGTCCAGCACGGTCAGCGGGGTCATGCCCGACAGCAGGCCCGCATCGTGGAACTTCTTGATGTCGAACTTCTTGCCCAGGGCCTTCTTGGCGCGCTCGCGGGCGCGCAGCCAGGTGATCTTGCCGATCATGTACGAGCAGGCCTGGCCCGGCCACACGACGTAGCGTTCGATCTCGGTGACCGTGCCGCTTTCCTCGTCGCCCATGGTCTCGGCCATGTACTTGATGGCCTGTTCGCGGGTCCACTTCTTGTAGTGCATGCCGCTGTCGACCACGAGGCGCACGGCGCGGAACAGGGCGTCGTGCAGCATGCCGATGTGGCCGCGCGGGTCGTTCTTGTAGATGCCCATCTCGACGGCCAGCTCTTCCGAATAGAGCGCCCAGCCCTCGGCGTAGCCCGAGAAGCCGATGACCTTGCGGATCAGCGGCAGGCCTTGCGCCTCGTTCGACAGCGACAGCTGCAGGTGGTGGCCCGGAACGCCTTCGTGCACCGTCAGCGTGGTCAGGGTGTACTTGGCCTGCTCGGCCGTGTCGCGCAGGTTGATCCAGTAGATCCCCGGGCGCTTGCCGTCGAGCGAGGGCGAGTTGTAGTAGCCGCCCGGCGCGCCGGCCTCGATGGCCTTGGGCACGCGGCGGATTTCCAGCGGGGCCTTGGGCAGCTGGCCGAAATAGGCCGGCAACTGCTTTTCGATCCACTTGGCCTTCTCGTTCAGGTCGGCGATCAGCTTTTCCTTGGACGAGTCGGTGTTCTCGTAGATGTCCTTGCCCAGCTCGGCCATGCGCTCGCCGACCGTGCCCTTGCTCATGCCGATCGACTTGAACAGCTTGTCGGCCTCGGCCGAGATCGACTTCACCAGGTCCAGGCCCAGCTGGTGGATCTCTTCGGGGGCGATGGTGGCGGTCGTGTAGTTCTTCAGCGACACGGCGTAGTAGTCGCCGCCGTCCTTCAGGCGCCACACGCCGGCGTCGTGGTTGGCCTTCGGGCGTACGCTTTCCAGCAGCGCGATCTGGCGCTTCAGCGCCGGCAGCACCGAGTTTTCATAGACCTTGGAAGCCTCGCCCGCCCAGTCGCCGGCGATGTTCTTTTCCTTGGTGCGGCGGGCCACCGACTTGACCAGGGTGGTGTCGGCCGTCGGGGTGTCGGCGAAGGCCTTCATCTGGATGAGGGCCTTGTCGATGATGAAGTCGGGCGGGATCACGCCGTCGGCGTAGTCGCGCTTGGCGATCAGGGTCTCCTGATCCATCAGGCGGGCGAAGCCTTCCATGCGCTGCAGGTAGGCGTCGGCGTCGGACTTGGTCTCGATGCTGTGCTGCGTGTCGAGGAAGTCGGGCATCTGCTGGTAGCTGCCGGTCAGCTGGCTCAGCACGTAGGGCGCGCCCGAACCGCCGCCGGCGTAGGTGAACTTGCGGTTGCCTTCGTCCTGCACCGCCAGGGTGAACTCGACGGTGTCGTAGTTGACGGCGTCCATGCCCGACAGCTGCTTGCGGTCGATCGAGCGCAGCTCGGCCAGCTGGGCGCTGGTCTGGGCGGCGCCGGCGGCGATCGCCTCGAACGAGCGGTCCGACAGCAGGCCCTTGGTCCAGGCCAGATCGTCCTTGTCCAGGCCCAGGCCGGTGGTCAGCTCGGGCGCCTGGCGCATCAGCTTGGCCATCGCCACGTCGAAGAACGCGTTCATCTTGGCGGCTTCGCCAGAGGCCGAGGCGGCCGGCTGGGCGAAGCCCAGCGACGGGGCGGCGGCGGCGGCCAGGCCTGCGGCCACGGTCGACAGCAGGAGTTCGCGGCGGTTTTGCAAGAGAAAGTCCCCTTCCCTTGGACCCTCCCCCTCCGGTCGGGCCCTATCGTGAGTTCCGGCGGTTTTCGACTCCGCGCCGGAAAGGCTGGGCGAAGGCGTAAATGTCCCCGGCTGGCGGGGCAACCGAGGACGGATTAATTCCGTGTCATTCGAGCTTGGAATAATCCGCCCCGGCTCCTGCCGCCCCCTGGGCGGGCGCCTCAGCGCTCGCCCTTGTACAGACGCCAGGCGGCCGCGCCGATCTGGCAGGCGAAGGTGATGCCGGCGACCAGCATCGTCACGTGGAAGCCCAGGCCGATCACGTGCTCCAGACGGGCGACCTCGGCGCTCGAGGCGGTCAGCGGCTGCAGGGTGAACAGCGGCAGCGACTTCCACATCACCGTGGTCAGGGCCATGCCGCCCGCCGCCAGGACCAGTTCGAAGGCTGCCCGCAGCCGCACCCGGCCCGGCTGGACCAGCGTGACCAGGGCCGAGACCAGCTGCACCGCCGCCCAGGCCAGGATCGGCCAGAACAGGGTCCGCCAGATCGCCGACGGCTGCAGCGCCACGGTCCCCTTCACCGTCAGGTCGCCCACGTCCACCTTCCACAGGCCCGTCCACCACAGGATGAACAGCGCCACCACGACCATCTCGAACACCGCGTTGAAGCGGGTCTCGAACAGGCCCTTCTTGGTGCTCGCCACCGGCAGGTCGCTGACCTTCCATTCGGTCAGGCCCGTCAGCGGCACCCAGCCGCGCTCGATGCCGGCCGCCACCAGCGTGACCAGGCCCGTCAGCATCAGGGCCGAGCTCGGGAAGTGGTCGAAGGCGGCGTCGGCGATCAGCCGGGCCGGATTGCCGTCGCCCAGGAAGACCGCGGCCAGGGCCGGGATCAGCGAGATCGCCGCCGCCACGGCCAGCGCGATCTTCAGCGCGAACACGTAGAACGGATAGAGCGTCGGGCCGATCAGGCTCTGCTGGGGGCCGTAGCGGCCGGCCACCGCCAGCGGGTGGCCGAAGTCCTTGAGCACCGCCTCGCGCTCCTTGTCGGTCAGGGGGCGGCCCAGCGCCTCCTCCTTCTCCTCGAAGCGGTTGAGCAGCAGGTCGCGCAGTTCGGCGACGATGTCCTCGCGCTGGGCCTTGGGCAGCAGGGCGGCGACGGCGGTGAGATAGCGGTCGAGCAGGTTCATGATCCAGTCCCCTCAKATCAGATTTTGCAGGGTGTCGTTGATGGCGCGCCACTCGGCGGCCAGGCGTTCGAGGACGGTCTCGCCCTCGGTGGAGAGGCGGTAGAAGCGCTTCTTGCGCTTCTCCTCCTCGCGCCATTCGGAAGTCAGCAGGCCCTGGCCCTCGAGCCGGCGCAGCATCGGGTAGAGCGCGCCTTCGTCGATCTCCAGACCGACCTCCGCCAGGGCCTGGCGCAGGCTGTAGCCGTAGCGCTCGACCTTCAGCTGGGCGAGCACGGCCAGGATCAGCGTCCCGCGACGCAGCTCCTGGCGGAGGGATTCGAAGATGTCCGTGTCTGTCGGCATTGGCGTGACCGGTTTGGTGTGCGGCGCATGGTGTGCAGCACATAGTGTGCGATACACACTGTGTGTCACACAGTAGATGCGGGGGTCAACCGGCGTTCGCTGAATTCTTCGTAATGAAAAGGGGCGCGACCCGCCGGCCGCGCCCCTTCCCTTCGCTTTCGTCCTGCGCCCGCGCGACAGCGGGCGGCCGATCAGATGATGCCGCCGTTGGCCCGCAGCACCTGGCCGTTGATCCAGGCGCCGTCCGGGCCGGCCAGGAAGGCCACGGCGGCGGCGATGTCGTCCGGCTGGCCCAGCCGCTCCAGCGGCGCGGCCTTGGCCAGGCGCTCGACCAGCTCCGGCGACTTGCCCTCCAGGAACAGGGGCGTGGCCGTCGGGCCCGGCGCGATGACGTTGGCGGTGATCTCGCGGCCGCGCAGTTCGCGGGCCAGGATCTGGGTCAGGGTCTCCACCGCCGCCTTCGAGGCCGCATAGGCGCCGTAGGTCGGCAGCAGCAGGCCCACCACGCTGGTCGAGACGCTGACGATCCGTCCGCCCGCGCGCACCTGGCGGGCGGCCTCGCGCAGCACGTTGAACGCGCCCTTCAGGTTGATCGCGATGGTCCGGTCGAACAGCGCGTCGTCGGTCTCGGCGATCGGCGCCAGCTCCAGCACGCCGGCGTTGGCGACCACGACGTCGATCCCGCCGAACGCCGCCTGGCCCGCCTCGAACATCGCCGCCACCGCCGCCGGATCGGCCACGTCGGCCTGCACGGCGATCGCCCGGCCGCCAGCGGCCTCGATATCGGCCGCCAGCGCCTGCGCCGGCTGGGCCCGGCCGCCATAGTGGACGACCACCGCGAAACCGTCTTGCGCCAGGCGCCGCGCGGTCGCCGCGCCGATGCCGCCGGAGGCCCCGGTCACCAGGGCGGTCTTGAGGGTCGTGGTCATGGGGATCTCCTTGCGGCGTCTAACGTCGCGCACTGTGGCCCATCGCCAAATTTGAATAATTACCGCATTCTCGGCATCACTATTCGAGCTTGCGAATAATGGAGCCCGCCGTGGACCGCTTCGACGCCATGCGCCTCTTCGCCCGCATCGTCGAGCGCCGCAGCTTCACCCAGGCCGCCGCCGACCTTGCCCTGCCCCGCTCCACCGCCACCGAGGCCGTGCAGCAGCTGGAAGCGCGCCTGGGCGTACGGCTCCTGCAGCGCACCACCCGCAGCGTCGTCCCCACCCTCGACGGSGAGGCCTACTACCGGCGCTGCCTGACGCTGCTCGACGCGCTCGACGAGACCGAGAACGCCTTTCGCCGCGCCAGCCCGCGCGGCGAGCTTCGCGTCGACGTCCAGGGCGCCCTGGCCCGCCGCTTCCTGCTGCCCGGCCTGCCCGCGTTCCTGGCGGCCTATCCCGAGCTTCGCCTGCGCATGACCGAGGGCGACCGGCTGATCGACCTGGTGGCCGAGGGCGTCGACTGCGTGCTGCGCCTGGGAACGCCCGCCGACGGCGCGATGGCCGCCCGCCGCGTGGCCCTGCTGCCCGAGGCCACCTGCGCAGCCCCCGCCTACATCGAGCGCCACGGCGCGCCCGAGACGCCCGCCGATCTGGCCCGCCACCACATGGTCGGCTTTTCCCGCGCCGACGGCGGCTGGCACCCGCTGGAAGTCACCGAGGCCGGCGCCGTTCGCCAGATTCCCGTCCGCGCCGAGGTCGTGGTCTCCAGCGCCGAAAGCTCGCTGGCCATGGGCCTCTTGGGCCTGGGCCTGATCCAGCTGCCCCGCTATCGCGCCGAGGAGCACCTGGCTTCGGGCGCCCTGGTCGAGGTGCTGAAGGACCACGCGCCCACAGCCACGCCGGTGAACCTGCTCTGGCCCCGCGACCGCCAGCTCTCGGCCAGGACGCGGGTGTTCATCGACTGGGCGGCGTCGCGGTTCGAAGGGATGGGGTGAGCCCAGCCCGCGCGGCCGCCTCAAGATCAGCAGCAGGCCGTCAAGCGACTATCGCAAGGGTAGTTAATTGACGCGGAAAAACCCATTGCGATAGCCTCGCTGGCGTTGGGGTGTCGAGGAGCGGCAGGGGAACCGGGCGACGGGGCGAGACCCTTCGTCCGCCCGCGCCGCGCGCCGTCGGGGGGATGTCGAGCATGCTGAGATCAATGGCGGCCGCCTGCGCCGCGATCTGCCTGGCCGTGACGGTCAGCGGATGCGCCGCGCCCAGCGCCTGGCGGCCGGAGGGCTTCGGCAATACCGCCCGAAACCTGGTGGCGCCGAAAAAGCCGGTCTTCTACTTCGATCGCGTCAGCCCCGATCCCTACGAGGCCGTGAAGCTCTATGTCGACAGCCGGGGGGACCTCTATCCGGAAGACCGTCCGGGCGTGGCGGGCGGCCTGCCTCGCGCCTTCGTCCCGAGCGGCTATCGGCCTAACCGGTGGTCGCTGCGCACGCTGATGAAGGATCGCTCGACGCGCAGCCCCCAGCCTGCGGTCGGGACGCTCCTCTGCGACCGCGTCGCGCACGGGTCGACCGCCGAACGCATGTGCGAGGCCGCACCCGACTATAGCCGCTGGAAGGCCCTGCAGGCCGAACTCTGGCGCGACAAGGCCCGCTCCGTCGTGGCCGGCGCTGACGACGACACCGTCTTCGTCGTACTGCTCCATGGCTTCAATGTCGCGCGGGGCGACGCCGACTACGCCTATGCCAAGGCCAGCCTGTCCGCCGCGAGCCGCAGGCCCGAAACGCTGCGCTTCATCGAGGTGCACTGGGACGGCGGCGACACCACCTCGGCCTGGAACCGGGCCCAGTACAGCGGCCAGTTCGTGGGCCTGGGCGTGCGCCAGCTGCTGTCGGAGATCCGGGCGGCGGATCCCAAGGGCGCGGCGCGGCCCATCCGGATCGTCACCCACAGTTCCGGCGCCTTCGTGGCCGGCGCCTTGCTCGGCGACTCCCGCCTGCCCAACAGCACGTTCTGGCGCACGTTCAGCGGCAGTTGCGCGGGCAGGCCCGCGAGCCTCGAGGCGGCGATCAAGGACCGAATGCGCGATTGCGCCGACAATGTCTGGGCGCGGCGGCAACTGGCGCAACAGGCCGAGCCCGGCGGCCCGCCGCTCATCCCGCCGCCCGCCTATGACGACATCCGCATCCTGATGCTCGCCGCCGCGACGCCGGCCCAGACGTTCACGGGCGGTGGATCTCCTAAGGCCGCCGGCATGATGGCCCCCAACGTCCAGCTGTTCGTGTCGGTGAACCGCTCCGACGAGGCGATCAACAAGAGCGGGTTTGGTCCGACGACGCCGTTCACCAGCGACACGACCCTCGGCGCCCTGAAGGACGACTACTGCAGCCTGCAGCAGAATCTCGATCAGCGGCGGAGCCAAAACCCGGCCGATACGCGCCACGCCTACGGGTTCGAGTTCACGCGCGAAGACCCGATACCACGCGGCTGGTGGCGCAAGCCCACGGGCGAGGGCAAGGCCGCCTGGATGAAGTTCCGCGCCAGCGAAGACGAACGCCAGGCCCACAGCTGGCCGCTCTATCTGGAGCAGGCCGCCTACGACCGCTACGACGTGCTGAACCTCTTCATGAACTATTCGGGCGCCGACGACCCGGCGTTCCTGGCGCGCCTGAAGACCAACACGACGCGCTTGCCCTGCGACGGGGACGCCAAGTGACGCCCCGCGTGAAGAGGGCCCGCAACCTGGCCGGCGCGTTCATCTCGGCGGCGCTGGCCATGCTGGCCGCGCCGGCCGTCGGGCTCGCCCAGGAGCGGGTCGCCGGCTGCGTCCTGGACGCCGAGACCCCGCCCCCCGTCGAGGCGCGGTCCATCACCGTCACCTTCTACGGCGTCAGCACCCTGATGTTCGACGACGGCGAGAGCCGCCTGCTCATCGACGGCTTCTTCAGCCGCCCCGAAACCCTGGCGGGCCGGCTGTGGAGCAAGCCCGGCCTCGTCGCCGACCGGATGGCGGGCGCCTTGCCCGTCAGCGCCGTCCTGTTCGCCCACGCCCACCACGACCACGCGATGGATCTGGAAGCCGTGGCCCAGGCCGCGCCGGAAGCGGTCATCGTCGGCACGCCCGCCGTCGGCCTGCTCGCCGCGTCTCGCCACGTCGCGCCCGAACGGATCTGCGCGCCGACCTCTCCTGGCCCGAACGCCATGCGCTATGGCCGCTATCGCGTCACCGCCTTCGACACGCCCCACGGCGACAGCCCGTTCTATATCCGCTGGTTCATCGACCATGAACTGAAGGCCGCGCCCAAGGACGGCGACCGGTTCTGGAGCTTCAAGGACGGCAAGAACCGCTCCTACCTGATCGAGAACGGGTCCACGAAGATCCTCGTGCACCCCAGCGCGAGCCCGGCGCAGCTGGGCGGGCTGGGCGCCCAGGTCGTGTTCATGGGCATCGGCCGGCTGGGATCGATGCCCGACAAGGCGTTTGGTCCGGTCCTGACCAGCGTGCTGGGCGACAAGCCGGCGACGGTGATCCCCATCCACTGGGACAGCTTCGCCCGCTCGCTCGACAAGCCCTTGGTCAACACGCCATGGCCCGGCGACAAGGTCCCGCTCGGGTTCGAGCGCCTGTGCGCCTATACCGGGCCGAAAGGGTGGCCGGTGCGCCGGATGGAAGCTCTCTCGGCCGTGCGGATCACGCCGGCCGGCGAGGTCGAGCCCGTGACGGGAACGATCCGCGACGGCTGCGACCCCGCCACCTGGCCCAAGAAGTAGAAGGGGCCACGAAAGAAGAAAGGGAAGTAGCGCCGGCGATCGCCCCCGGTCCTTTGGCGTATGCTGCCCCTAGGGTCTGGACTCAATTGGCGCGCAAAGAAACGTGTCTTCCCGGCCGGAGGAGCGCGTCAGCGATCCGTAGAGCCGGGATCTCCCACGTTGGCAGGTTCTGAACTGTGCGAGATCCCGGCGCTCCGCTGCGCTACGGCCGGGATGACAACTACTATAAGCTATTGAGTTGGATAGCTAATTACCCTCATCCAATTGAGTACAGACCCTAGGCCCGCTTCCTCAACGCCTTGGACGCCCCTGACGCGGCTGTGACATTCGGCACACCGGGCCTTAAGGGAATCCCCGACAGATGTGACCTTCGGTTGTCGCGTTCGAGGGGTTCAGCGTCATGTCCAAGTCCGTCCGTTCGCGCCTGGTGGCCGCCGGCGTCGTCGCCGCGACGCTCGCCTCGGTCCTCGCGCCCCAGGCGCTGGCCTTCGGCACGGTGCGCAAGCTGGGCCAGAACGCCGAGCACGAGCGGATCACCCGCCGGGCGCTGGAGCCGGTCGGCTTCGAGCGGCTGACCCTCAACCAGCTGGCCGGCACGAGCCTGATGGTCGGCGCCGGCAGCTTCGGCGCGGTCGGCGCGCCCGACCGTCCGTTCCGCGGGCTGATCAGCGTCACCGAGGCCCATTGCGACGACGGCGACTGGTTCGACGCCCGCGACTACGCCCAGAGCCGCGGCAAGGCCGACCAGGCCCTGCGCGCCTGCCGCGACCTGATGTACCGCAATCTCGACGAGGCCCTGCGCCGGGCCGGCGACCTGGTGCGTCCCGACCTGTCTCTGGGCCAGGTTTCCGTCAGCTCGGGCTGCAAGTTCGACGAGGACGACAACGACACCGCCAAGTGCCGGGTGCTGGAATATTTCGGCCTGGCCCTGCACGCCGCCCAGGACTTCTACTCGCACACCAACTGGGTCGACGCGCCCCGCGCCAGCCCGACGGTGAAGAACCCGCAAGGCCTGAACCACGACGCCCCCGCCGAATGGCTGGGCCCCGCCCAGCCCGCCGAGGTTCCCGCCGGCCTGATCAGCGGCTGCTACGGCTTTCCCGAATGGGCCAGCTGCGGCGGCCGCATCAAGCACGACTACCTCAACAAGGACACCGTCCACACCGATCGCGGCGGCTACGAAAAGGCCATGGCCGTCGCCGCCGCCGACACTCGCCTCAAGTGGGACCAGTTCTCCGACAAGGTCCGCCGGCAGTACGGCGAGCCCCGGGGAAACAAGATCCTGTGCGTGATCAAGGCGGACGATCCGGCCAAGGCCTGCGCCTGATCCGGGACCGTTGCGAAGCAGGCGGCCGCGTGGTCTTAGTCGGCGGGTGACCGGGGGCCCTGAATGATCTTGAGACTGGAACTCGTCGCCCTGGCCGCGGCGCTGTCCCTGGCCGCCGTCCCGGCGCAGGCCGCCCCGACCAAGGGGGGCGAGGACCTGGCGCGCGACGCCGACGCGGCGATCGCCCGGATGCTCGACCTGTCGAAGCCCGAGGCCTCCGCCGCCGGCGAGCAGTGTCCGACCGCCCTGGCCGACCAGGTCGACGCCCTGGTGGCCCGGCGCGGCTTCGACGCCCTCGACACCTTCCGCCGCGACGCGGTGCTGTACGCCGTCGTCGTCTGCCGGCCGTTCGACGATCCGCGCGCGGTGGCCGCCGCCCGCCGCCTCGACCGCGACGACGTCGCCCCGCCGATCCTGGCCTCGGCCAACATGGTGCTGCTGGCCGACGCGGCCATGCGCAACGACGGCAAGGGCGAGCTGGCGGCGCTGGAGCGCGCCGTGGCCGCCGACGCTGGCCAGGTCACCGCGCTGCCGCCCGAGATGTACGGCCAGACGGTCGAGGACCTGAAGGGCGACCCGGCCGCCCGGGTCCGCGCGCTCGACCTGCTGCGCGGCCTGGACTGGCCCACCGAGGACGGCCACGACCAGGTCGACAACGACTGGGCCCTGGTCCGCGCCGAACTGGCCGCCGACGACGGCGACATGACCCGCGCCGGCGCCGTGCTCGATCGCGCCAGCAGCCCGCACGTGCTGCTGGCCGTGGCCCAGGACAAGCGCTTCGCGCCGCTGTGGCCGCAGTTGGAGGCCGCCGGCCGCTTCGACTGGAAGGCCGTGCTCGAGGCCGACCTGGCCCGGGTCGAGGAGCAGTCCCGGCGCGAACCGGCCAATCTCAAGCGCATCGCCTATCGCGTGGACCACCTGCGCTCGCTGGGCCGGCGCGACGAGGCGATCGCCCTGGGCGGCGACTATGTCGGCCGCCTGCAGCGCGGCGAGGCCTTCGACGACGCCGAGCTTTCGGGCCCGATGCTGGTCGTCATCCAGGCCGCCGCGCTCAGCGAGGTCGGCCGCTTCGACGAGGCCGACGCCGCGCTGGTCAAGCCCGTGGCCCAGGACAAGCTGACCCAGAGCACCGCCCGCGCCGCCCTGCTGCTGGCCCTCGACCGCCCGGCCGAGGTGCTCAAGGTGGTCGACGCCGCCGACACCGCGATCGCCTCGCCGTTCGGCCTGATGTGGCTGGACGAGCTGCGCGCCTGCGCCCGCCACCAGCTGGGCGACGAGGGCGCGGCCGGCAAGGCGCTCGACAAGCTGCGCAAGGCCTGGCGCGACAACCCCTACGCCCTTTCCGGCGCCCTGCTGTGCACCGGCCGCGACGACGAGGCCGCCCAGCTGATGATCCGCCGCCTGCGCGACCCGGCCCTGCGCGGCGACGCCCTCAAGGCCTTCCGCGACGGCCCGGCGCCGCCCGTGGTCACCCCGCGCGACGCCGAGATCGACGCCCGCCGCCGCGCCCTGGTCGCCCGCCCCGAGGTGGTCGCGGTGATGCAGGAATACGGCCGCGCGATCACCGTGCCGCTCAGCGGCGACTACGCGGGCGGATACTAGGTCGGAGCGTGGCGGCCGAAAGCGTCCGCGGTTTCCGCCCACGCCACGCGACAAGCAGAACGCCTCTCGCCACTTCCCGCCACCTGCTGACACCGGCTGTCAGCAGGCCCTCTGGCCTTCGCGGGCGCGGGCGCCTAGATTTGGCCCATGCCCAGCAGCCAGAACCCCGGCGTTTCCGACGCCTCGACGCCCTTCGTCCTCGACGCCCAGTTGGATGGCGCGCTCGAAGCGGGCATGCCGATGCTGTGGACGCCCCACCGCCCGGCGCGTCCCGAGAAGTCGGAAGGCGGCAAGACCTTCAAGCTGGTGTCGTCCTACGAGCCGGCCGGCGACCAGCCGACGGCGATCAAGGAGCTGGTCGAGGGCGTCGAGAACGGCGACCAGGACCAGGTGCTGCTCGGCGTCACCGGCTCGGGCAAGACCTTCACCATGGCCAAGGTCATCGAGGCCACCCAGCGCCCGGCGCTGATCCTGGCCCCCAACAAGACCCTGGCCGCCCAGCTCTACAGCGAGATGAAGGCCTTCTTCCCCGAGAACGCGGTCGAGTACTTCGTCAGCTACTACGACTACTACCAGCCGGAAGCCTACGTCCCGCGCACCGACACCTTCATCGAGAAGGACAGCTCCATCAACGAGCAGATCGACCGCATGCGCCACTCGGCCACGCGGGCGATCCTGGAGCGCGACGACGTCATCGTCGTGGCCTCGGTGTCGTGCATCTACGGCATCGGCTCGGTCGAGACCTACACCGCCATGACCTTCACCCTGACGGTGGGCGACCGGGTCGACGAGAAGCAGCTGATGGCCGACCTGGTGGCCCAGCAGTACAAGCGCAACGACGCCGCCTTCGACCGCGGCACCTTCCGCCGCCGCGGCGACACCATCGAGATCTTCCCCGCCCACTACGAGGACCGCGCCTGGCGCGTGTCGATGTTCGGCGACGAGGTCGAGGCGATCAGCGAGTTCGACCCGCTGACCGGCAAGAAGACCGCAGACCTGGAGACCATCAAGGTCTACGCCAACAGCCACCACGTCACCCCGCGCCCCACCCTGCGCCAGGCGATCATCGAGATCCGCAAGGAGCTGAAGGAACGGCTGGAGTGGCTGAACGCCAACGGCAAGCTGCTTGAGGCCCAGCGCCTGGAGCAGCGCACCACCTTCGACCTGGAGATGATCGAGACCACCGGCTCCTGCGCCGGCATCGAGAACTACAGCCGCTATCTGTCGGGCCGCCGCACCGGCGAGCCGCCGCCGACCTTCTTCGAATACATCCCCGACAACGCCCTGCTGTTCACCGACGAGAGCCACCAGACGGTTCCGCAGATCGGCGCCATGTACAAGGGCGACCGCAACCGCAAATGGACCCTGGCCGAGTACGGCTTCCGCCTGCCCTCGGCCCTGGATAACCGCCCCCTCAAGTTCGAGGAGTGGGACGCCATGCGGCCCCAGTCGGTGCACGTCTCGGCCACCCCCGCCCAGTGGGAGCTGGAGCGCGCCGGCGGCGTCTTCGCCGAGCAGGTCATCCGTCCCACCGGCCTGATCGATCCGCCGGTCGAGGTGCGCCCCGTGGCCAAGGACGGCGCGTCCCAGGTCGACGACGTCGTCGACGAGATCCGCCAGACCATCCAGAAGGGCTACCGCACCCTGGTCACCGTCCTGACCAAGAAGATGGCCGAGGACCTGACCGAATACCTCAACGAACAGGGGATCCGCGTCCGCTACATGCACAGCGACGTCGACACCCTGGAGCGCATCGAGATCATCCGCGACCTGCGCCTGGGCCATTTCGACGTGCTCGTGGGCATCAACCTGCTGCGCGAGGGCCTCGACATTCCCGAATGCGGCCTGGTGGCCATCYTCGACGCCGACAAGGAAGGCTTCCTGCGCTCGGAGACCTCGCTCGTCCAGACCATCGGCCGCGCCGCCCGCAACGTCGACGGCAAGGTCATCCTCTATGCCGACCGGATCACCGGCAGCATGGAGCGGGCCATGGCCGAGACCCAGCGCCGCCGCGACAAGCAGAACGCCTACAACCTCGAACACGGCATCACGCCCGAGAGCGTCAAGCGCGACATCAAGGACATCCTGGCCAGCCCCTACGAGCGCGGCGACCGCGTCCTCGTGCCGATGGGCGTCAGCGACGCCTCGGGCGCCGAAAAGCCGTTCAGCGGCGACAACTTCAAGGCCGCCCTACGCGACCTCGAAGCCAAGATGCGCGAAGCCGCCGCCAACCTCGAATTCGAAACCGCCGCCCGCCTCCGCGACGAAATCAAGCGCATGAAGCTGCTGGATCTGGAATTCGCCAACGAGGCCCTGACGGGGGCCGGGGAGACGGTGGATACGTCAGCGCCGAAGCGGGTGCGGGCCGAGCACCGGGCGGAGAAGGCGGAGGCGTTCAGGAAGGGGCGGCGGTAGGGGGAGGGCCCCCAAACTACCCTTGATAGCGAGGCCCAATTGGCTAATCTAAAGCTAGAGCATGCCATTGGGGGAATTTGAGTGGCACGACGGATAAAAGTTGAAGCTTCCGCACTCAATATCAGAATTCCGTTTGATAAAGATCGGAACTACAAGTCACTGCTATCAGCCATCGCCGATCTGAAACGCGGGGTACGCGTTTATGGCGACAGCTTCGTCGCCATAAATAATTTCGACGAAGATGATCAATTTGGCATCATATCAAAATATACAGAGATAAATACAGAAGGAAACTGGTTCAACACCGATACGTTTTCACAAGCTGAAGACGAAGAAATCTCCAATGTAAATATACCAAATGAATTGAAGCCAAATTTGTCACAGTTTCACTTTTTTCTCGACGAGAGCCTTCATTCAATTATTTTTGAAACCTATTCAGATTCAAAATCTTTAAGCCCATCAGCGTTTGAAAAGTATTTTCAGGCTGCTGTATTATCACCATCAATAAGAAATGAATTTGGAAGAATAGAAATATCCGTAATTAAAAGCTATGCTGAAACAGAGAGATTGCTTTCACTTCCAGACCTAAAAGAAGTGAGAATGTTCATACGCCGCCCGAACTCTGACGACCTAGGCGAAGACCTAGCATCCGAGATTGAAGAAAGATTGAACGCAGAGGGCGCAGACGAATACGAAGAAAGCATAAAAGTAAAGGGAAGCGGTGAATTAACACCAAGCGAAAGAACAAAAAAACTAGCCATTGTGGCGGCAGAAAATGGCCACGTAAATGTGAAGAGCATCGTAAACGGCGTTACCCTTACACAGGGAACAGAACTGAAGCCACTTATCGAGGTAGATACCTTTGGGCAGGAATCATCCAATTTAAGCAACTTCGTTACTTTGGTTAGAAAAATATCTCAAAAAATATCTGAAATGAGACAGAGGCCCCGTGGCTAGACGCTCGACCGGATTATTCAAGACCCTCCAGCTGCTCTATAACAGCTACGGCGGATGGAGATCCTTCCTGACGTCAGAGTACACATATCTATCTATAGCTTTATGCGCAGCCTCGTGGAGGATGATTCAATCCGAAGATTGGGCAAATTTATCAAAATCCATATTGCCAACACTGGCTGGATTTTCTGTCGCGGCCTATGCGATCGTTTTTTCAGTTCTGGACGAACGGTCAAGAACTCTATTACTTGCACCTTCGCAAAAATTGGGAGGACGGTCCCCACTACTCATACTAGCCAGCTCAATTTCACACGCCGCAATCATACAGGGATCCGGGGTTATCTATGCGATAATTTATTCAACCAAACCGATACCAACGCTCCCAGGATGGGAAAAATATGCAATAGCCACAAACGTCACATTTTCAACAATAGGATTATTCACATTACTATACGGAATGACCCTTATAATTGGGTCCCTACTTTCCGTTTTTAGATTACTAGAGATCAGAAGCAGATCTAAAATCAAATCTCAATAGTTAGACCACCGCCCGTCCGGTCCGTTTCCGAAGCGGATCGTCACCTGAAGAGATCGTACTGATGCGGTTCCGATCGCCAGTGAGCACGGACGTGCTCCGTCTTTCGGAACCGCTCTCGGGTGTAAGCCCGAACGAATACGGTCTTTCCATGCTCTCTGGCGCTGGCCATGAGCTGTCTCCTTCATCGCTATAGCGAGCTTCGCTCGCCGCCAGGTCCCAAGTCGGACCCCCCGCGGTGTGACTCCGGCGAACCGGTTGGATGAAGAAGTGGGCGGTGGCCCACGTTCCTGTTTAGTTCGATTCCTCCTACGGGGGAAATGCTCAATTTCACTCACTGAAATCGTGAGCGCGATTTTCGGTAGTCGGATCGCTCTTCCTTCTCCTCCCCCGCTCGCGGGGGAGGGGGACCACGAAGTGGTGGAGGGGGCGAGACTGGGCGCCGAGCTTGAACTCGCCCCCTCCGTCACGCCGCGTATTCGCAGCGCGCCACCTCCCCCGCTTCGCGAGGGAGGAGTTGTTACGCCCAATCCCCATCCCCCACCGCACAAACCCCAACCCAATCAACGCCCTAAACAAAAACACACGTTTCCCATCCGACAGCTCCAAACCGCCCGCATAATCCTCTCCATCCCGTCGCGGGGAGAGGGCGCTAGGATCCGGCCCGATGCGTGCGGCGGGGTGCGATCGAGCGGGGCCTCCTGGAGCGGCGTGAGCCGGGCCGGCGGGGCTTGAACGGAGGGCGGGGGACGTAAACCCGCCTATCGGGGGCTTGCCTGTCATGGGCTCCCGCCCGCCCGAGGGTCCGCGCCATCCGCGCCTCCCGGCCGTCAAGGAACGGGGAGCCTGCGCGGTGGAAGGGGTAAAGGGCGGAAGAGGCCCGCGCGCCCCGGCCTGAGGTCAAACGATCGCGCGGGGCGTCCAGGCTTCGTCGAAACGGTAACCACACACAGCTTCCGGACGCGGTCCGGACGCCCCGCGCCCTCTCCATCCCCTTCGCAGCGAAAGCGCGAGGCCGATTTCCCGTACCCTCTCCCATGGGGAGAGGTTTCAGGAGGCACGCCCACATGACCTTCAAGCGCCGCAACGCCCTCCCCGTCCGCCCGCACCGCAAGCGCGGCCGGCCCGACGCCGAGGGCGAGGTCTGGACCAAGGAAAAGAAAGCGGCGCTGAAAGCCGAACTGTTCGCCCGCCTGGCCGCCTTCCAGCAGTCCCTGGAGTACAGACGACTGGTGGAGAAGCGGAGCCGCGAAAATCAACAAGACGCCGCACGTCCGCCGTGGGAGGACTGCTCTCACGCAACAAAGCCTGCCGGAGCCCTCCAATGATCGACCTCGTCATCGACGCCCGCCGCCGCGACATCGGCGGTTTCGAGGTCGGGCGGGTGCTGCCCTTCGCCAAGCGGCGCATGGTCGGGCCGTTCGTGTTCCTCGACCACATGGGCCCGGCCAGCTTCGACCCGAACTTTCCCCAGAGCGTCGACGTGCGGCCCCACCCGCATATCGGCCTGTCGACGCTGAGCTACCTGTTCGAAGGGGCCATGACCCACCGCGACAGCGTCGGCTCGGAGATCGAGATCGTGCCCGGCGAGGTCAACTGGATGACCGCCGGCTCGGGCATCACCCACTCCGAACGCTTCGAGACCCTGCGCAGCCAGGGCGGGGTGATGAACGGCATGCAGGCCTGGATCGCCCTGCCCAAGGAATACGAGGAGATGGATCCCGGCTTCAGCCACCACGCCGGCTCGGCCAACCTGCCCTATTACGAAGGCGCGGGCCTCAAGGCGCGACTGATCGCCGGCGAGGCCTTCGGCGCCAAGGCCAGCGTGCCGGTGCATTCGCCGCTGTTCTACGTCCACTGGGAGCTGGCGGCCGGGGCCAAGGCGGCCCTGCCGGCCGAATATTCCGAGCGCGCGGCCTATGTCTCCAGCGGCCGCGTGGAAGTGGCTGGCCGCGAGCTGGGCGCGGCCCAGATGGCCGTGTTCGCCCCGGGCGAGACCGTGGTGTTCGAGGCGCTGGAACCGTCGGTGGTCATGCTGCTGGGCGGCGAACCGATCGGCCCGCGCTTCATCGAGTGGAACTTCGTCTCCAGCTCGAAGGACCGCATCGAGCAGGCCAAGGCCGACTGGCGCGCGGGCCGGATGAAGCTGCCGGATCTGGACGATGGCGAGTTCATCCCGCTGCCGGAGGACTACACCCCGCCGGCGTCGCCGCTTTAAAGAACCTCCCCCCGTGGGGGAGGCGGCCGAAGGCCGGTGGGGGGCCGTTCTCAGCTGCCGAGACGACGGAAGGTCATCAACCACTCCCCCCACCGATCGCTCCGCGATCACCTCCCCCACAGGGGGAGGTTCGCATCTCCAGACCCTCCCCCTTCGGGGAGAGGGTTTTTAAGCCGCCTCCTCGAACGCCGCGTAGACCAGCGTGCGCAGCTCCCGCCGGATGGGATAGACGCTGGACGGCATCAGCTGGGTCATGAACACCACCGCCAGGTCTTCGACCGGATCCACCCAGAAGGCGGTCGAGGCCATGCCGCCCCAGAAGGCCTCGCCCAGGCTGCCGATGGTGCGGGTGCGGGCGAGATCCGTGGTCACCGCGAAGCCCAGGCCGAAGCCGACGCCGTCATAGACGCTCTCGCTGAACAGCGACTTCGACATCTCGGTCAGTTCGCGGCCGCCCGGCAGGTGATTGAGCATCATCGCCTTCAGCGTCTTGGGGCTGACGATGCGGGCGCCGTCCAGCTGGCCGCCGTTCAGGATCATGCGGCAGAAGCGCATATAGTCGGCCGCCGTCGAGACCAGGCCCCCGCCGCCCGACTTGAACAGCGGGTCCTTCAGATAGGCGCTGGTGGTCGGATCATCCTGCAGCACCACCCGGCCCTTGGGGTCCAGGCTGTAGCAGGCGGCGAAGCGGCCCTGGTCGGCTTCGGGAACGAAGAAGCCGGTGTCGGTCATCTTCAGCGGGTCGAAGATGCGGTCTTTCAGGAACTGGTCGAACGGCTGGCCCGAGATCGCCTGCACCAGATAGCCCAGCACGTCGGTGCAGACCGAATAGTTCCAGGCCTCGCCCGGGCTGAACTCCAGGGGGAGCTTGGCCAGCTCGGCGATGAAGCCGTCCAGGTCGCGCGGGCCCGGCAGGTCGTCCAGATGCAGCTTGCGATAGGCCGCGTCGATATTGCCGCGCTGCTGGAAGCCGTAGGTGAAGCCGGCCGTGTGGCGCAACAGGTCGATCATCCGCATCGGCTCGGCCAGCGGCTTGGTCTGGAACATGCCCAGAGAGCCGGCGGCGAACACGCCCAGGTCCTTGAAGGCCGGGATGAAGCGGTGGACGGGGTCCTCGAGGGCGACGCGGCCCTCCTCGACCAGCATCATGAAGGCGATCGAGGTGATCGGCTTGGTCATCGAGTAGATGCGGTACAGCGTGTCGGACTTCAGCGCCGCTCCGCGCTCGCGGTCGGCAAGGCCCAGCACGGTCTCGTGGGCCAGCTGGCCTCTGCGCCAGACCTGCAGCTGGGCGCCGGGCAGAAGGCCGGGCTCGACATACTTGGCCTGCAGGAACGTATCGATGCGCTTCAGGCGCTGCGACGACAGGCCGACGGCTTCGGGCGTGCTCAAACGGGATTCCCCCTTTACTGGCGCGACCTTCAGTCACGGTCGCCTTATTGTCGCGGATCGAATAGGCGGTACGGGAAACGCAACCTTTACCCCATCCTGCGTTGATCGATTGAAGACGAGGGGAGCGCGATGGGCAAGCGTCCCGAGGGCGAGACGGCCTCGAACATCGATCGGGCGGCGGCCGACTGGTTTTTCCAGAACAGCCTCGACATGTTCGTGGTGCTGCAGGACCGCGCCATCGTGCGGGTCAATCCGGCCTGGAGCGAGATCGCCGGCTGGAGCGCCGACGAGACCCTGGGCCGCTCGATCCGCGACTTTCTGCACCTGCACGACACCGAGGTGCTGGAACAGGCCGGCCGGGTGCTGCGGGCCGAGGGCCAGGTGCAGTCCGAGCACCGGCTGGCGCGCAAGGGCGGCGGCTGGCTATGGGTGCGATCGCGCTCCAAGATCCTGCCCGACGGCGCGCTGCTGATCGTCTTCCAGGACTTTTCCGAGGAGCGCCTGCGCCGCCTCCAGCGCCAGCAGGCCGAGCGCGCCAACGAGATGCTGCGCAACGCCGCCGGCGTCTATGTCTGGCGCTTCGAGACCCGCAAGGGGATCTACTACTTCGAGCAGGACATCACGACCCTGGCCGCCCCGCTGGGCGACGCGCGGCAGATGACGGTGTCGGAGATGCTGAGCGCCATCCATCCCGACGACCGCCAGGCCATGACCCGGGCCTTCCTGCGCACCCAGGAGACCGGCGAGCACGCCCAGCTGGTCTATCGCCACGCCGACCCCACCAGCGAGGGCTGGAACTGGATGCGCACCGACTGGCGCGGCGTTCGGGCCGGGGCGGGCGAGCTGTTCGACGTCATCGGCATCAGCCAGGACGTCACCGAGCTGCTGGTCGCCCGCGATGCGGCCCTGGCCGCCACCGCGGCCAAGTCGCAGTTCCTGGCCAATATGAGCCACGAGATCCGCACCCCGATGAACGGCGTGCTCGGGGTCCTGCACCTCCTCAAGCACGAGCCGCTGTCGGCCGACGGCCGCCGCCTGCTGGCCGAGGCCCTGGGCTGCGGCGCCATGCTGTCGGAGCTGCTCAACGACATCATCGACTTCTCCAAGGTCGAGGCCGGCAAGCTGGAGCTCTCCTCCGAGGCGCTGGATCCGTCGGCCCTGCTGCGCAGCGTCGCCGATCTGCTGGAGCCCCAGGCCGAGGCCAAGGGCTTGGTCATCCGCGTCGAGGCCCCGCCGGCCGGCCAGGCCTTCGTCGCCGCCGATCCGGTCCGCCTGCGCCAGGTGCTGTTCAACCTGATCGGCAACGCCGTGAAGTTCACCCTGGCCGGCCAGGTGACCGCCCGCCTGTCCGTCGCGCCGGCCGAGGAAGCCCTGCGCCTGCGCTTCGAGATCGAGGACACCGGCGTCGGCATTCCGCTCGACGCCCAGGCGAGCCTGTTCGAGCGCTTCAGCCAGGCCGACGGCTCGACCACCCGGCGGTTCGGCGGGGCGGGCCTTGGCCTGTCGATCACCCGGCGCCTGGCCCAGCTGATGGGCGGCGACATCGGCTTTTCCAGCACGCCGGGCCAGGGCTCGACCTTCTGGCTCGAGGTCCTCGCCCCCGCCGCCCAGGCCCCGGCCGCCGCCGGCGACGAGGCCGACGCCCCGATGCTCGACGGGCTGGAGGTGCTGCTGGTCGAGGACAACGCGGTCAACCGCCTGATCGCCACCCGCATGCTCGAAGCCCTCGGCGCCCGCGTGGCGACGGCCGAGGACGGCCAGGCCGGCATCGTCGCGGCCGCGCGCGGCTACGACCTGATCTTCATGGACATCCAGATGCCGATCATGGACGGGGTCGAGGCGACGCGCGCCATCCGCGCCCTGCCCGGCCCGGCCGGCGCCGCGCCGATCGTGGCCATGACCGCCAACGCCCTGGCCCACCAGACCGCCGCATATGCCGAGGCCGGCATGAACGGCTCGGTGGCCAAGCCGCTGTCGCCCGCCGCCCTGGTCCGCGCCGTGGTCGACGCCCTGCCCGCCCGCCGCCCTCACTGAACGGCCCCAGGACAGCCACTGGACGGACGAAAACACGTCCGGGCCTTTCTGCGGCCTCGTTCCAGGCCTAGATTGGACCCTTGAGTCCAACGCCGGGCCTTCTGACTGCAGGGGGCCGGCGTTGCAGGGGACCTGATCATGGACGACGGCCGGACCGTCACCGCGGCGACCGCGCGCTACGCGCAGAAGAAGGAAGCCATCCTGGCGGCCGCCACCGCCGTGCTCAATCGCCAGGGCGTCAAGGGCATGACCCTGGCCGACGTCGCCGCCAAGGTCGGCCTGATCACCACCAGCGTCACCTACTACTATCGCAAGAAGGACGACCTGGCCGCCGCCTGCTTCATCCGCGGCCTGGAGCGGCTGGACGCGATGATCGACGAGGCGGCCGCCGAACCCGACGCCGCCGGCCGCATCCGCAAGTTCCTGACCCTCTATCTCGACCTCTCGCGCCGGGTGCGCGCGGGGCAAGACGCGCCGCTGGCCAGCTTCACCGAGATCCGCGCCCTGAAGGAGCCGATGCGCGCCTCGGTGCAGGCCGCCTTCGCCGACATCTTCCGCCGGGTGCGCGGCTTCTTCGACGGCGAGGCCTTCGCCCACCTCGACAAGGCCGAGCGCAACGCCCGCGCCCACCTGCTGCTCGAACAGGTCTTCTGGACCGGCGCCTGGCTGCGCCGCTTCGACCTCGACGACTACGAGCGGGTGCGCGAGCGGATGTACGACATTCTGGTCGGCGGCATCGCCGGCGCCGGCCGCGACTGGACCCCGCCGGCCCTGCCCGACCCGACCCCGGCCTCCGACGAAGGCCAGGAATGGCGAGAGACCTTCCTGGTGGCCGCCACCCGCCTGATCAACCAGCGCGGCTATCGCGGCGCCTCGGTCGAAGACATCTCGGCGGCGCTGAACGTCACCAAGGGCTCGTTCTACCACCACCACGAGGACAAGGACGCCTTGGTGGTCGAGTGCTTCCAGCGCACCTTTTCGGTCACCCGCCGCGCCCAGCTGTCGGCCCTCGCCCTGGCCGCCCCCTCGGTCAAAGGAGACGGCTGGACGGCGGTGTCGGCCGCGACGGCCGCCCTGGTCGAGTACCAGCTGTCGGACCACGGCCCGCTCTTACGCGCCTCGTCGATGGGCGCCCTGCCGATCGAGATCCGCCACGAGATGAGCGACGGCTACGCCCGCGGCTCCAACCGCTTCGCCGGCATGATCGCCGACGGGATCGCCGACGGCTCGGTGCGCGCGGTCGACCCGCTGGTCGCCGCCCACATGATCAACTCGATGCTGAACGCGGCGGCCTCGCTGCAGGCCTGGGCCCCTGGCGTCACCCGCGAAGACGCCGCGCGGCTGTTCGCGAGGCCTCTGCTGATGGGCCTGATGGCGCGGTAAACGGCCGTTCAGCGGCCGCGGATCACCATTCAGCCTTGCAGCGCGGCGACATCAGGTGGCGCTCGGCTTCCCGGGTCCGGCAGATCGTCTGCATCCGGCATACGGCGGGCAGATAGCTCCCGAAGTTCGGACTTGGCCCGAGCGAGAACCTTCCGGTTTGCGCTAGCTCGACATAGGACGTCTGATTGAGCGACGATTTCAGCAGTTCGGCGCTTTCGCCGACGACATCGCCCTTACCCCGCTTGATCCGCGACACGTGATAGTGGCGCATCGCCGCGTCGGCGAGTTCGCGCGAAACGTTGTCGGCCTCGCCCACGCCTTTCACGCTCTCGGCATAGTACGGACCGCCAGGCAGGATTTCCTCGTAGAGATCGACGGTCTCGGCCGTCTCCTCATTGAGGGCGAAGCTCCTTTTCTGGGCCAGGTTATCGTGCGCGGTCACGGCGCTGAACACCTTGCAGTTCTCCGCCAGGCTGGAGGACGAGACGCCGTAGGTCGACGCGACGTCGGCCGTGTTTGCGCTACATCCCGCCATCACCGCGAACACGGCGATGGCGAACACCCCTCGGCTCAGACCGCCAGAAGCGGCGCGATCGCCCGCCTTCCCGTTTCCGCCCGCGTCACGGTCGATCATTGCCCGTCTCATCAAGATGCCCCGCCCCACACTCAACCTGGCGAAGTGCGGGGCGGGCGACAAGCCGCGCTCAGATCCCCGCCACGTAGGCGTCGACCTGCGCCAGCCGCCGGGCCTTCTCGGCCTCGTCGAGGAACGAGCCTTCGAAGCTGTTCCTGGCCAGCACCACCAGGTCCTCCCGCGTCAGGTCCACGGCCTTGGCGGTCTCCAGGTAATTGTCGAGCAGATAGCCGCCGAAATAGGCTGGGTCGTCGGAGTTCACCGTCGCCTTGAGGCCGAGGTCCAGCATCTTGCGCATCGGGTGCGCGGCGAGGTCGGGCACCACGCACAGCTTCAGGTTCGACAGCGGGCACACCGTCAGCGTCACGCCGTCGGCCACCAGACGGGCGGTCAGCCCCTCGTCTTCCAGCGCCCGGTTGCCGTGGTCGATGCGGTCGACGCCCACGAGGTCGATGGCTTCCCAGACGTATTCCGGCGGCCCCTCCTCGCCCGCGTGGGCGACGATCTTGAGGCCAAGCTCGCGGGCGGCCTTGAACACCCGGGCGAACTTGGCCGGCGGGTGGCCGACCTCCGAGGAGTCGAGACCGACGCCGGCGATCTTCGAGAGGTGCGGCTTGGCCTGCTCAAGGGTCTCGAAAGCGCTCTCTTCCGACAGGTGGCGCAGGAAGCAGAGGATCAGCTTGGAGGTCACGCCCAGGCGCGCCTCGGCTTCCTTCATGCCGTCCAGAAGGCCGTCGATCACCGTCTCGAAGGCGATCCCCCGCTCGGTGTGGGTCTGCGGGTCGAAGAAGATCTCGGCGTGCACGCCGCCATCGGCCGCGAGGCGCTCGAAGTAGGCCAACGCCAGGTCCTTGAAGTCGGCCCGCGTGATCAGGACGCCCGCGCCCTGATAATAGATGTCCAGGAAGTCCTGCAGGTTCGAGAAGGCGTAGGCCGCGCGGATCTCCTCCACCGACTTGTACGGCAGCGAGATCCCGTTGCGTTCGGCCAGGGCGAACATCAGTTCCGGTTCGAGGCTGCCCTCGATGTGCATGTGCAGTTCGGCCTTGGGCAGGCCGCGGGCGAAGGCTTCGAGCGTGGTGTCGGTCATGACAATTCCATCGGCTCGCGGCGCGGCAGGGTCAAGCCCGCACATCAAGCCCGCACAAGGCGGCGCGGGAGCTTGCCGCCCCCGCGCCGAGGTGCGCTTCACCTCTAAGTTTCGACGCGTCGTATGCACCGCGTCGCGCCCGCGCCTGAATCGGTCTTGGAATATCCCGCACGCCTGCAAGCGGCGGCGGACGGCCGGTCCTGGTGCGAACTCCCTCCCCAGTCTGGTCGATTGTGTTTGGGAACCGAAGGCTTACGCGCCGACGCGATGTCACGTCGGCCCGCGCCGGCAGGCGCCGTCTCGACCGAAACTGAACCCTTCGAATGTCCAGTACGACGCCTTGAACGTCAACCTGCGGCGCCCGAAAAAGCGGCGCCGGCCGCGCCCTCTGGACTCTCGCGCGCCATCGTGCTGGCTTTAGTCAAACAAGCGTTCAAACGAACCGAGAAGGGTGGAACCGCATGGCCGCGATCAACGCCGTCACCGATCTGACCGTGGAAGGCGACATCGGCGTCGTCACGCTGAACTCTCCCCCGGTCAACGCCCTGTCGGCCCAGGTCCGCGAAGGGCTGAAGAGCGCCTTCGAGGCGGCGATCGCCGATCCGGCCGTGCAGGCCATCGTGCTGATCTGCGAAGGCAAGACCTTCATCGCCGGTGCCGACATCAGCGAGTTCGGCAAGGCCATGACCGGCCCTTCCCTGCAGGACGTGCAGAACACCATCGAGAACTCGCCCAAGCCGGTGGTCGCCGCGATCCACGGCACGGCTCTGGGCGGCGGGCTTGAGGTGGCGCTGGTCGCCCACTACCGCGTCGCCGTTCCGTCGGCGAAGGCTGGTCTGCCCGAAGTGAACATCGGCCTCCTGCCCGGCGCCGGCGGCACCCAGCGCCTGCCGCGCATCGTCGGCGTCGAGAAGGCGCTGGAGATGGTCACCAGCGGCCAGCACGTGCCGGCCAAGGCGGCGCTGGCCATGGGCCTGTTCGACAGCCTGGTCGAGGAAGGCGCCCTGCGCGACGGGGCCATCGCCTTCGCCCGCGTCGCGCTGGCCGAAGGCAAGCCGCTGAAGAAGGTCCGCGACCTGTCGGACAAGGTCGAGGCCGCCCGCGGCAAGCCCGAGATCTTCGCTGAGTTCCGCAAAGCCAACGCCCGCAAGTTCCGCGGCTTCCTGGCCCCCGAGAACAACATCAAGTGCATCGAGGCGGCGGTGAACCTGCCCTTCGACGAAGGCCTGAAGGAAGAGCGCCGGCTCTTCATGGAACTGATGACCGGCAGCCAGTCGGCCGCCCAGCGCCACGTGTTCTTCGCCGAGCGCCAGGCCGCCAAGATCCCCGACGTGCCCGACGACACCCCCGTCATCCCCGTCAGGAAGGTCGGCGTCATCGGGGCCGGCACCATGGGCGGCGGCATCTCGATGAACTTCCTCAACGCCGGCATCCCGGTGACGATCATCGAGGCCAAGCAGGAGAACCTCGACCGCGGCGTCGGGATTATCCGCAAGAACTACGAGAACACCGCCAAGAAGGGCCGCCTGACCCAGGACGACGTCGAAAAGCGCATGGGGCTGCTTACGCCCTCGATGCACCTGGAGGACCTGGCCGACTGCGACCTGATCATCGAGGCCGTGTTCGAGCTGATGGAGATCAAGAAGGAGGTCTTCACCAAGCTGGACGCCATCGCCAAGCCGGGCGCGATCCTGGCCTCCAACACCTCCTATCTCGACATCGACGCCATCGCCGCCGTCACCAAGCGCCCGGAAAGCGTCATCGGCCTGCACTTCTTCTCGCCGGCCAACGTCATGCGCCTGCTCGAGATCGTGCGCGGCGAAAAGACCGACAAGTCGGTGATCGCCACCTCGATGCAGATCGGCAAGAAGATCGGCAAAGTCGCCGTGCTGGTCGGCAACTGCTTCGGCTTCGTCGGCAACCGCATGCTGGCCCAGCGCCAGCGCGAGGCTCAGAAGCTGATCCTCGAAGGGGCCATGCCCTGGGACGTCGACCGCGTGCTCTACGAGTTCGGCCTGCCGATGGGTCCGTTCGCCATGAGCGACCTGGCCGGCCTCGACATCGGCTGGGACCCGGCCAAGACCAGCTCCTCGACCGTGCGCGAAGTGCTGTGCGAGATGGACCGCCGCGGCCAGAAGAACGGCAAGGGCTTCTACGACTACGACGAGAACCGCGTCGCCAAGCCCTCGCCCGAGGTCGAGAAGGTGATCCTCGACTTCGCCGAGAAGCGCCAGATCCAGCGGCGGCAGATCAGCGACCAGGAGATCCTGGAGCGCTGCCTCTATCCGATGGTCAACGAGGGCGCGAAGATCCTCGAGGAAGGCAAGGCCATCCGCGCGTCGGACATCGATATCGTCTGGATCAACGGCTACGGCTGGCCGGTCTATCGCGGCGGCCCGATGTTCTGGGGCGAGCTCGTCGGCCTCGACAAGGTGCTGGCCGGCATGAAGACCTTCCAGGAAAAGCACGGCGACGACTTCAAGCCCTCGGCCCTGCTGGAGCGCCTGGTCGCCGAAGGCAAGGGCTTCAAGGACGCCTGAGCCCCCAGACCGACAACTAACTAGCCCGTCATCCCGGCCGAAGCGCAGCGAAGAGCCGGGACCCAGAGGCCGTACGCACCGCCCCTGGGTCCCGGATAGCCTCTGCGAGGCTTCCGGGATGACGAGAGGTTTTGCGTAGGAACAGCCCATGCCCAGCATCCCCTCCATGATCGCCGCCGACTACGGCGTGATGGGCGACATCCTGCGCGAGCGGGCCGCCGAGGCGCCCGACCGGCCGGCCGTGATCATGGAAACCGGCGAAGCGGTCACCTACGCCGCCTTCGACGCCCTGGCCGACCGCGTCGCCGCCGCCCTGCAGCGCGACGGCGTGGCGCCCGGCGAAGCGGTCGCCGTCTGCGCGCTGTCGTCCATTGCCTATGCGGCGGTGTTCCTGGGCGGCCTGCGCGCGGGGGTCGCCGTCGCCCCGCTGGCCCCCTCCTCGACGCCGCAGGCCATCGCCGGCATGGTCGCCGACTGCGGCGCCAAGCTGTTCTTCGTCGACGCCGGCGTCGCCGAAGCACAGAAGCCCACCCCGGTCGCCGCCCGCACCATCGCGCTGGACGGCTCGGCCGCCGGCGAGGCGTTCGAGGCCTGGCTCGCCCCCGAAGGCGCTAGGCCCGCGCCGGTCGAGATCGGCCCCGAGCATCCGTTCAACATCATCTATTCCAGCGGCACCACAGGCGCGCCCAAGGGCATCGTCCAGTCGCACGGCATGCGCTGGAAGCACGTCTTCCGCGGCGACGCCGTCGGCTACGGGCCCGACGCGGTCAGCCTGCTGTCGACCCCGCTCTATTCCAACACCACCCTGGTCTGCTTCTTCCCCACCCTGGCGGGCGGCGGAACCGTCGTGCTGATGAAGAAATTCGACGCCGGGCGTTTCCTGGAACTGGCGGAAAGGCGCCGGATGACCCACGCCATGCTGGTGCCGGTGCAGTACCGCCGCCTGCTGGCGCACMCGGACTTCGACCGCTTCGACCTGTCTTCGACCCGCCTGAAGTTCTGCACCAGCGCGCCCTTCGCGCCCGAGCTGAAGGCCGAAGTCCTCAAGCGCTGGCCCGGCGGCCTGGTCGAGTATTTCGGTATGACCGAGGGCGGCGGCACCTGCATCCTCATGGCCCACGAGCACCCCGACAAGCTGCACACGGTGGGCCAGCCCGCCCCCGGCCACGACATCCGCCTGATCGACGAGGACGGCGTCGAGGTTGCGACCGGCGAGATCGGCGAGATCGTCGGCTGCTCGCCCGCCACCATGAACGGCTACCACGGCCAGCCGGGCAAGACTGCCGACGCCATCTGGACCAGCCCCGACGGCCGTCGCTTCGTGCGCACCGGCGATGTCGGCCGCTTCGACGCCGAGGGCTTCCTGACGCTGATGGACCGCAAGAAGGACATGATCATCAGCGGCGGCTTCAACATCTATCCCAGCGATCTGGAGGCCGTGGTCGTCGCCCATCCCGATGTTCTGGAGGCCGCCGTGGTCGGCGTTCCCTCCGAAGCCTGGGGCGAGACCCCGGTCGCCTTCGTCGCCCTCAAGCCCGGCGCCGCGGCCGACGCCGAGACCGTCCGCGCCTTCGCCAACGAGCGCCTGGGCAAGACCCAGCGCCTTTCCGACCTCGTCCTCGTCGACGCCCTGCCCCGCAGCCACATCGGCAAGGTGCTCAAGCGCGACCTGCGGGACGGGTGGACAGCGAAGGGGTAAGCGCGCCCTCTCGCCCCTTTCTTCCCGTCATTCCCGCCCTTGTGGCGGGAAACCCTCTGTCAGCCGCAAGAGCAGGAGGGGCGGACCGCCAGCGGTCCGCTTGCATTGCCCGTGCGAACGGAACCAGGGCTTCCCGCCACAAGGGCGGGAATGACGGGCGGATTGGGAGACGGATCACCGCAAATCCCGGAAAAACCGCAATCTCCGCCGCGACGGCGCGCCGCATCTGGACAGGCCGAGTCACTCGATACGTTCGATTAACCATAAAGGCGCTGTCGGGGTTGTCGGCGCCGGTTCGTTGCGGAAGCGTCTCGCATGTCCAGCCTTTCAGCCGCCGTCCTGGCGTCGCACCCTAAGTCCGCTCCCGCCTCTGCGGCGCCGCTCGACTTCGACGCCCTGGCCAAAGCCTTCGGCGGCCCGGCCTGCGACGACCTGAACGGCCGCCTGGCCCAGCGCTTCTCCCGCACCACCGCTGTGCGCGCCTGCGCCGACCGCGCCGCCGCCACCGCCGATCTCCTGGCCGCCCAGGGCGCGCGCCCCGGCGGCGTCTGCATCGTCTCCGCCCTGGCCGGCCGCGAGACCCTGGAAGGCGTCGCCGCCGCCGGCCTGACGCCGTGGCTGGTCGACGTCGACCCGTTCACCTGGATGGTCGACACCGCCCACCTGCGCGAGCGCCTGGCCGAGGCGCCCTGCCCGCTGGAGGCCATCGTCACCACCTGCGCCTTCGGCCGCGCCCCCGACCTCCTGGCCCTGGCCGCCTTCCAGGCCGAGACCGGCCTGCCGATCGTGGTCGACGCCGCCTTCGGCTTCGACGTGATCATGGACGCCCCGGTTCCCGTGGTCGTCGGCCTGCCGGGCGGAAGCGGCGTGTTCGTCGCCGCCGAGGACGCCGAGCTGATCGGCCGGCTCTCGGCCCCCGCCTTCGAGGGCGACGACGGCCTCGACGGCTGGACCCTCAAGCGCCAGCAGCTGGCCACCAACGCCCAGCGCCTGCGCATGCTGCTGCTGGGCTCGCCCGTCGCCTTCCAGCCTGGCTGGGGCCTGTCGTGGGTGTCGAGCGCCTGCGTGGTCAGCGTCGCCGAGGGCTGCGCCCCGGCCGTGGCCGCCCTGCTGGCCGTCGAGGGCCGCTTCGTCACCTGCGTCGGCGTGCGCGATCCCGACGTCCAGGCCGACGTCGTGCCGGTCGTCGACCACCTGGCCGGCAAGATGCTGGGCCTGCCCTTCGCCGCCGACCTCGACATCGCCGACCTCGACGACCTGGCCGAGGCCGTGCGCCGGGCCGTGGCCCAGATCTGAGCCGAAGACCCCCTCCTCCGAGCCCAGCCTCGCCCCCTCCACCACTTCGTGGTCCCCCTCCCCCGCTTCGCGAGGGAGGAGTTTCGAAAACAGAAAGGCCGGAGACTTTCGTCCCCGGCCCAGGACGACCGGCAGGAGGATGGCCGGCCGCCGTCAGTTCCCCGAGGCGGGGAAACCTAGAACTTCTTGCGCAGGCTGAACTTGTAGGTCCGGCCCAGCGGGTCGCCGGTGAACGGGTCGTAGCCCAGGTCGAGCCGGGCGTAGGACGGGTCCTGGTCGAACAGGTTGGTGATCGCCACCGTCGCCGTCGTCTCGCGCGGCAGCTGCACGCGATAGGCCAGGTCGGTCAGCACCTGGGCGTCGATGGTCTTGCCCTTCGACACCGTCACGGCCGCGCCCGTGGTGTCCTTGTAGGCCCCGGTCGCGAACGGCGCGGTGCGCTGGTCGTCGTACTTGCCGATGTAGTGCACGGTCAGGCGCAGGTTGTGGACGCCCCGGCTCCACTCGGCGAACACGTCGCCCTTCCATTCGGGGATCGGCACGACGGTGGTCTGGTAGTTCAGCAGGCCCACCGCATCGAAGGCCTTCTCGACCACCACGCCCTCGACCGTGGTCGCGCCGACCTCGTACTTCTGCACCCAGGTGGCCGTGCCGCCGACGGCCAGGTCGCCGCCCAGCACGCCGGTGAAGGTGTAGTCGGCCGAGAAGTCGAAGCCCGAGTTCTCCACCGGCGCGCCGTTGATGTAGAAGGTCTTCAGCCGCGCGATGTTGGCCGGCGAGCCGCAGGCGCCGTTGAAGGTGAAGCGCGCCACCAGGGCCGCATAGGCCGGGTCGGCGCAGTTGTTGGCCCCGGCCACCCCGTTCGGATAGATCGCGTTGGTGATGCCGGCCACCGGCTCGGCCACGATCGGGTTTTTGAAGTCGAACCGGAAGTAGTCGACGCTGGCCTTGAAGGCGCCGGCCTTGAACAGCAGGCCCACGTTGTAGGTGTTGGCCTTCTCGGGTTTCAGGTTCGGATTGCCGAAGATGTCGACCGCCCGGAAGACGCCCAGAATGCCCTGCAGCGAGGTCACCGAGGTCGTGGTGGTCAGGGGATCGGGCGGCCCGCGGAAGGTCGAGCCGGCCGAGGCCCGCACCGCCATCCACGGCAGGGCCTGCCAGCGGACCGAGGCCTTGGGATTGAAGGTCGAGCCCACCGCCCCGCCATAGTCCTCGTAGCGCGCCGCCAGTTGGGCCTGCACCGTTTCGGTGATCGGCAGGCTGAGCTCGCCGAAGCCGGCCACGACGTCGCTCTGATTGTCGGACGGCGTGCCCACGCCCAGGAACATGAACGGCCCGTTCCGCGCCGAGCCGGTGCAGGTGGTCACCCCGAAGTCGGGCGTGTTGACGCACGGATTGATCAGGGCGTTGGAGATGTCGTTGTAGGTCGCGGTGAAATAGCTGCGGCGGTACTGCACCCCGGCCGCCCAGGCGATGTCGCCGCCCGGCAGGGTGATGGCCGTCTTGCCGTTCAGCACCGCCTCGGCCACGAACAGTCGCGAGGTCTGCTTGGTCGACAGCTTCTGGAAGAACCAGTCGGTCAGCTCCTTGCTGTTGGCCAGGGTGGACACGTAGCCGGGATTGGCCACGCCGGTGATGGCGTTGCTGGGCAGGGCGCTTGCGAACGGGTTGAAGTACATGCAGCCGCCGACGCCGGGCGTGCCCTGGATGCCGGGGGTCGAAGGGTTGGTGTCGCAATTGGGCCCGCCCAGTCCGCGCAGCGCCAGGGCGTAGCGGTTGACCAGCGTGTCGTAGCCCGTGCGGATGCCCACCTCCTGCGAGTAGGTCACCGCCGCCTCCCAGCCGATGCCGTTGCCGAACTCGCCCTTCAGGTCGGCCGAGACGCGATAGGCGTCGAACGAGCGCGAGCCGATCGACGGGCCGTAGCCGAAGGCCGGGTTGCCGCCGATGCCGAACGGCCGGTTGGCGACGTTCAGCGCGCCGCCGGCGAAGATCGCGCCGGGCACGGTGGTCTGGGCCCCGGTGCCCAGGTTGGTCAGCACGACCGTCGGGTTCCCGGCGATGAAGGCGGCCAGGCCCGGATTGGTCGCCGGCACGAAATAGCGCCCGGCCAGCTGCGGGATCGGCGCCACCTCGGCGGTCGGCACGGCCAGCGCCGCATAGGACGGCGAGGTGTTCCAGTCGGGCACGTCGGTATGGGCGTACAGCGCCTCGACGTGGAACTTGGTGGTCTCGTTCAGTTGAGCGTTGATCTCGCCGTAGACCTGCACGGCGTTGGACTTTTCCACCAGGTTGTCGAACGGCGTGTAGTGCCAGTAGCAGACCGGCGTCAGGCCGCTGAAGCCGGGATAGCCGCCCAGCCCCGCGCACGCCGGATCGCGCATGCCGCTGGTGGTGCTGGCCACGGGGATGAAGCTCGACGGGCTGCCCGCCGCCGACCACCCCGCCTCGGGATTGGACAGGTAGGGCTGGTTGGCCCAGTCGCGTTCGGCCACGCTGAGCTTGGAGCGATGCTGCCAGCCCACGCTGACCAGCATGTCGCCATGATCCCACCGCTTGCCGTAGGTCAGGTTCAGGCCGTAGTCGCCGTCCGAGCCGTCGATGGCGCGGTAGTCAGCCCCGACCTCCAGCCCGTCGACGTTCTTCTTGGTGATGAAGTTGACCACGCCGGCGATGGCGTCGGAGCCGTAGGTCGCCGCCGCCCCGTCCTTCAGCACCTCCAGCCGGCCGATGGCGGCGGCGGGAATGATGTTGGTGTCGACGATGCCGGCCCCGGCCGAGGCCAGCGGGTTGATCGCCAGCCGCCGGCCGTTCAGCAGCACCAGGGTGCGCTGCGAGCCCAGCCCCCGCAGGTTCACCGAGCCCGAGCCCTCCGAGCCCTGGGCCCGGCTGTCGAACTGGTTGGTGTCGCCCAGCACCCCGCTCGACACCGACAGCGACTTGATCAGCTCCACCGTCGAGGGCGAGCCGCGCTTCTGCAGTTCCTCGGCCCCGATCACGTCGACCGGCAGGGCCGCGTCCTCGGGCGTGCCGCGGATGAAGGAGCCGGTGACCACCACCTCCTCGACCTGCGTGCTTTCCTGAGCGCTGGCCGCCCCCGCCGTCGCGGCGAGCGCCGCCGCCAGCGCGCAGGCCGAGCCCGCGCGCAGATAGGTCTTCCTAGTCATTCTTCCCTCTCCCGGTCTGTCTCTTCTTTTTCGGAGCGCTTGGGCGAGGACGGATCTCTCTCAGGTCTCGGCGAAATCCTCCGCGCGCGACGACGCCGCACGGCCGCCCGCCGCGCCATGGTCACGCTTTTCGAATTTGGAAGATGCGAACATGAATGCCGACAACCTTGGGATCCCCCTCTCGCCGGATACTTTGTACGCAAAGCTTTTCAACTGCTCGACCTCTGGGCGAGCCGCCTCGCCGGCAAGAGTCGAACGAATGTTTCGATGATTGAGTATGTTTTTCGAAAACGTCAACCGCCCGTAGCCGCGCGGCAATGAAAGCGCCCCTCGACCAGGATCGAAAAACCGTCGCGTCTGACTGCCAGGCTGCTGACAAATTTGGGTGGTCGCCGTGCGAGCAAAGAGGCGGCCGTCCTACGTAGTGACCGCAACCATGGGAGAATCCGCTTACGTCTTGGCGAGACGGGCTTTTTTCTTGTGGGTAGTCGCCCTAATTGAGCGAACGACGGTCCAGTTCGTCCGTTATGGGGCGGTCGTCCGGAAGTGGGGTAGGTTCTTGATGAGTTTCGACGCGACCGCCGATCGCCGACGCCCGGCCGCGCGCCTGATCGCGCTCGGCGGCGCGGGCCTTGCCGCCCTGGCCCTGGCCGGCTGCAACGCCACCGCGCCCCGCACGCCCGACACCCGCCTGCCCGCCGCCTTCGAGGCCCCGGCCGGAGCGCCCCTGCCCGCCGCCGCCCTCGACCAGTGGTGGACGCAGTTCAACGATCCGCAGCTGAACGGCCTGATCGCCACGGCGCTGGAGAAGAGCCCCGACGCCCGCAGCGCCGCGGCCGTGCTGGAAGAGGCCCGCGCCGTCCGCAAGGGCCAGATCCGCCAGCTGTTCATCCCGTCGGGCCAGATCAAGGGCGCGGCCAGCCGCCAGCACACCGACATCCTCGACCAGAGCGGCCAGGGCTTCACGCTGGGCGGCGACACCGACAACTACAGCGCCGGCTTCGACGTCTCGTGGGAGCTCGATTATCTGGGCCGCCGCAAGGCCGGCCTGCAGGTGGTCAATAACGACCTGGCCGCCGCCCGCTTCGCCTATGAGGGCGCCCGCGCCGCGCTGGCCGCCAACGTCGCCCAGTCGTATTTCGAGGCCAAGGGCCTGGCCGTGCAGCTGGAAGACGCCCGCCAGAGCGCCCGCATAAGCCAGGGCCTGCTGGACCTCGCCGCCGAAAAGGCCCGCCGCGGTCTGTCGGCGGGATCGGAGGCCGACAGCGCCGCCGCCACCCTCGCCCAGTCGGAAGCGCAGGCGGCCGACCTCGAAGGCCAGCTGCAGGCCGCCCGCCGCAGCCTGCTGATCCTGGTCGGGCGCGGGATCGACCCGCTGGCCAGCCTCACCGTCGACGCCGCCCTGGCGCAGCCGCCGGCGATCCCCGCGGCCGTGCCCGGCGAGCTGCTGGCCCGCCGTCCCGACGTGCGCGAGGCCCAGGCGCGCCTGGCCTCGGCGGCCGGCAACCTCAAGGTCAACCAGAAGGCCCTGTTCCCGACCTTCACCCTGACGCCCGGCGTCGGCTGGGCCAAGAGCGTCTCGCCCGCCTTCAACTTCGGCCAGGGCGGCGCCGGGGGCGGCACGGTCTCGACCACCACCGGAACCTGGACGCTGGGCGGCAACGTCTCGATCCCGCTGCTCAACATCCCCCAGTTGCTGGCCGAGATCGACGCCCAGGACGCCCGCACCGAACAGGCCGCCGTCGCCTACGAGAAGTCGGTGCAGACCGCCTATGGCGAGGCCGAGAACGCCATGGCCCAGCTGGCGTCCGACCAGCGCCGCGTCACCCTGCTGAAGGCCGGCGAGGCCCGCGCGGCCAACGCCTACGCCGCCAGCCGCAAGGGCTACGCCGCCGGCCTCACCGACCAGACCACCAACCTGCAGAACGAGCAGAGCTGGCGCACCGCCCGCACCGCCCTGACCGGCGCCCAGACCCAGGCCCTGCTGCGCGCGGTGCAGACCTACAAGGCGCTGGGCGGCGGCTGGTCTCCGGACACGCCCGCGCCCCTGCCTCCACGGGCCGCCAGCCAGCCCGCCGAAACCGCTTCCGAACGCGCCTCGCGATGAGAACCCAAGCCATGACGATGACTTCCGCCCGCGCGCTCGCCCTGCTGACCGCGTCCGCCCTGGCCCTGACCGCGTGCGGCGGCAAGGACAAGGAAAAGGCCGCCCCAGCCAGCCAGGCCCGCGCCGTCAGCGTCGGCCAGATCGAGACCCGCCCGCTGGGCGGCGGCATCGAGGCCTCCGGCGTGCTGCTGGCCCGTGACGAGGCCGTGGTCGGCTCGGAACTGTCGGGCTATCGCGTCGCCCGCATCTACGCCGACGAGGGCGACTACGTCCGCGCCGGCCAGCCGCTGGTGCAGCTGGACGCCACCCTGCTGCGCGCCCAGATCGACCAGCAGGCCGCCGTCGCCGCCCAGGCCCAGGCCGAGGCCGCCCGCGTCTCCGGCCTCGACGGCCAGGGCGTGCTGAGCCAGGAACAGATCGAGAGCCGCCGCTACACCGCCAAGGCCCAGGCCGCCTCGCTGAACGAGCTGAAGACCCGCCAGAGCCGCATGACCATCGTCGCCCCGGTCGGCGGCCGGGTCATCGAGCGCGGCGTCAAGCCGGGCGAGATCTCCGGCGGCGGCACGACGCCGTGGTTCCGCATCGTCCGCGACGGCCTCGTCGAGCTGGAAGCCGACGTCAACGAGCAGGACCTGGCCGGCCTGTCGGTGGGCCAGCCGGCCACCGTCACCCTGCCCGGCGGCCACCAGGTCTCCGGCGCCATCCGCCTGGTCAGCCCGCGCGTCAACGCCGATACCCGCCTCGGCAAGGTCCGCATTCGCCTGCCGGTGCGCGAGGACCTGCGGGCCGGCGGCTTCGGCAAGGCGACCTTCGGCGCCTCGGGCGCCGCGGTCACCGCAGTGCCGGAAAGCGCCATCCGCTACGACGCCTCGGGCCTGTCGGTGGTCACCGTCGATGCGAACAACCGCGCCAAGCAGGTTCCCGTGCGCACCGGCCGCCGCGGCGGCGGCTGGGTCGAACTGGTCCAGGGTCCGCCCGCCGGCACGCGCGTGATCATCGGCTCGGCCGCCTTCGCCGGCGACGGCGACCTGGTGAAGCCCCAGCCCGTCCAGGCCGCCCAGAAGGCCGCCAACTGATGTCCGAGCTTCGCATCTCAGCCTGGTCGATCAGGAACCCGATCCCCGTCGCGGTCCTGTTCATCGCCCTGATCATCGCCGGCGTCGGGGCCTATCTGTCGCTGCCGGTCAAGCAGTTCCCGAACGTCACCTTCCCGGCCGTGACCGTCTCGGTCACCCAGAGCGGCGCGGCGCCCGGCGAGCTGGAGACCCAGGTCACCCGCCCCATCGAGGACGCGGTCTCGGGCATCTCCAACATCAAGACCATCCGCTCGTCCGTCACCCAGGGCGCCTCGACCACCACCATCGAATTCGAGCTCGGCGAAGACCTGCAGAAGGTCACCGACGAGGTGCGCTCCAAGGTCGACCAGGCCCGCGCCAGCCTGCCCAAGGAGATCGACGAGCCGATCGTCCAGCGGCTCGAGATCGACAGCGCCCCGATCATCACCTACGCCGTCTCGGCCCCGGCGATGAGCACGGCCGAACTGTCGTGGTTCGTCGACGACACCGTCACCCGCGCCCTGCAGGGCGAAAAGGGCGTGGCCCAGGTGGCCCGCGTCGGCGGCGCCGAGCGCGAGATCAACGTCATCATCGACCCGGCCCGCATGGCCGCCTTCGGGGTGACGGCGCCGCAGCTGAACCAGGCCCTGGCCAATTTCAGCCTCGACGCGCCCGGCGGCCGGGCCACGGTCGGCGGCCGCGAGCAGACCCTGCGGGTGCTGGGCGCGGCCAACACGCTCGACCAGCTCAAGCAGATCACCATCCCCGTCGGCTCGCGCTACGTGAAGCTGACCGACGTGGCCGATGTCGGCCAGGGCGCCGGCGAGGAGCGCGGCTTCGCCCGCCTCGACGGCAAGCCGGTCGTGGCCTTCCAGGTGATGAAGACCCGCGAGTCCAGCGACGTGCAGGTCGAGGACCGCGTGAAGGCCGCCGTCCTGGCGCTTGAGGCCAAGACCAAGGGCGTCGCCTTCACCAAGATCTACTCCACCGTCGACGAGACCCGCGCCAGCTTCAAGGCCACCGAGCACACCCTGCTGGAAGGCATGCTGCTGGCCTCGCTGGTGGTGTTCCTGTTCCTGCGCGAATGGCGCGCCACCCTGATCACCGCCATCGCCATGCCGGTGTCGCTGATCCCGACCTTCGCCTTCATGGCCATGGTCGGCTTCTCGCTGAACGTCGTCACCCTGCTGGCCCTGACCCTGGTCATCGGCATCCTGGTCGACGACGCCATCGTCGAGATCGAGAATATCGAGAAACGGGTCTCCAAGGGCGAGCGGCCCTACCAGGCCGCCATGGAAGGCGCCGACGCCATCGGCCTGGCGGTCGTGGCCACCACCTTCACCATCGTCGCGGTGTTCGTGCCGGTGTCGTACATGCCCGGCATCCCCGGCCAGTTCTTCAAGGAGTTCGGCCTGACCGTCGCGGTCTCGGTGCTGTTCTCGCTGGTCGTGGCCCGCCTGCTGACCCCGCTGCTGGCCGCCTACTTCCTCAAGCCGTCGAAGGACCCGCACCCGCGCAAGCCGTTCGAGGGCTTCTATCGCAAGAGCCTCGACTGGGCCCTGGACCACCGGATCATCAGCTTCATCCTCGGCGGCGCCCTGACCGTCGGCTCGCTGGTCGGCGCCGGCTTCCTGGCCTCGATCGGCGTGCTGGCCGTCGGCTTCCAGCCGCCCGGCAACGCCAACTACTACTACATCAAGCTGCAGGGCCCGCCCGGCGCGACCGTCACCGACATGGACCGCACCGTCCAGGCCGTGACCAGGATGTTCAAGGCCCGCCCCGAGACTGAGCACGTCTTCGTCCAGGTCGGCTCCAACATCGCCAGCGGCTTCGGCGGCCAGAGCGGCGCCGACGTCCGCGACGGCACCGTCACCGTCGTCCTCAAGGGCGACCGCAAGCTGACCGTGACCGAGATTAAGCAGGAGATCCGCGCCGGCCTGCGCGACATTCCCGACGCCCGGGTCAACCTGCAGAGCGACTGGGGCTCGGCCGACATCCAGAACATCCTCACCTCCGAGGATGGCGAGGCTCTCGACAAGGCGGCCCTGCAGATCGAGCGCGAGATGCGTTCGCTGAAGACCGTGGCCGATCCCCGCCCCTCCTCGCCGCCCAGCGGCCCGGAGATCGTCATCCGGCCGCGCGCCGACGAGGCCGCCCGCCTGGGCGTCAGCGTCGCCGACATCGCCGCCATCGCCCGCGTGGCCACGGTGGGCGACATTGACGCCAACGTCGCCAAGATGACCCAGGGCGAGCGCCGCATCCCGATCCGCATCCGCCTGCCCGACGGCGCGCGCTCGGACCTGGCGGCGATCGGCGCCCTGCAGGTGCCCACCGCCAGCGGCGGCGTCACCCGCCTCGACAGCGTCGCCGACATCGACTTCCAGGCCGGTCCGGCCAAGATCGACCGCTTCGGCCGCAAGCGGCAGCTGACCATCGAGGGCGACCTCAACGGCGGCGCCCAGCTGGGCCAGGCCCTGGCCGAGATCAACGAACTGCCGTCGATGAAGCAGATGCCCGCCGGCGTCACCCCGGCCTCGGCCGGCGACCAGGAGGCGTTCTCCGAGCTGTTCAGCGGCTTCGCCGTCGCCATCCTGTCGGCGATCGGCCTGGTGTTCGGCGTGCTGGTCCTGCTGTTCCGCAGCTTCTTCAAGCCGATCACCATCATCTCAGCCCTGCCGCTGGCCATCAGCGGCGCCCTGGTGGCCCTGGTGGTCTGCGGTCAGCCGCTGTCGATGCCGTCGCTGATCGGCTTCCTGATGCTGATGGGCCTGGCGGCCAAGAACTCGATCCTGCTGGTCGAGTACGCCATCGAGCAGGAGCGCGCCGGCATGACCCAGCGCGAGGCCCTGATCGACGCCTGCCACGAACGCGCCCGCCCGATCGTCATGACCACCCTGGCCATGATGGCCGGCATGCTGCCCACCGCCCTGGGCCTGGGCCAAGGCTCTGAGTTCCGCCAGCCCATGGCCGTGGCCGTGATCGGCGGCCTGATCACCTCGACCATCCTGTCGCTGGTGCTGGTGCCGGTGGTCTACGAGGTCATCGACGACTTCGAGCGCTGGATCACCCCCAAGCTCTCGCGCCTGACCACCCCGCGCGAAGCCCCGGGGGCTGCGGCCTCGCCGGTCGATCGGCTGTAATCGAACCTCCCCCTGTGGGGGAGGTTCCTTCAGGCCAACACCGTCGTCTCCGGGCCGACCACTCCGCCGCAGGCCGCGCAGCGCACCTCCGCTTCCAGCCGCTGGCCGCACGGCGTGTGGGTCAGCACCTCCGGCGGCCCTTCCGGCCCGGCCAGCCAGCGGTCGCCCCAGGCCATCAGCGCCACGATCAGCGGGAACAGCTCCCGCCCCTCGTCGGTCAGCCGGTACTCCCAGCGCTCGGGCCGCTCCTGGTAGCGCACGCGGTCCAGCACCCCCAGGCTCACCAGCCGCGCCAGCCGGTCCGACAGGATGTTGCTGGCCGCGCCCAGTTCGGACTGCAGGTCGGCGAACCGGCGCAGGCCGTAAAAGCTGGCGGCGACCAGATGCGAGGTCCAGCGGTCGCCCAGCACGGCGATGGCCCGTTCGGCCACCGGCGGGATCCCGCCCTCGCTCTCGACGATCGAACGCCGCTGGGCCCTGGGTCCCGGCGCAGGATCCAGCCCCGCCCCCGGTCCCGGCGCGACGGTCGTGTTGCGCGCGGTCACCGCCTGCCCGCAGGCCTTGCAGGCCAGCTGCGCCAACAGCTCGCAGCCGCAGGTGCGGTGCATGACGCGATGGGCCGGATCGCTGGATGTAGCGCTGCGCTTCTGGTCCCAGCGCAGGATCATCAGCGCCGCATCGAACAGGTCCAGCCCCTTGGCGGTCAGGTGATAGCCGTGCCGCACGGGCCGCTCCTGGTAGGGCCGGCGCGCCAGGACCCCCGCGCCTTCCAGCCGGCCCAGCCGGTCGGTCAGCAGCGAGCGGGCCATGCCCGTGTGGGCCACGAAGCCGTCGAATCGGCTGACGCCACGGAACGCCGCGTACAGCACCAGCAGCGTCCAGCGATCGCCGATGAGGTTCAGCGCCCGCGCCGCCGAACTGGCGCGCACCATGCGGAAACTGTGGTTTTCGGGCGACATCTTCCCCTTGGTGCGAGCGTTCGCGGCCGCCTGTCAATCTTGACCGATTGCCTCGCCCTTCCGTAACTTTTATAACGAGACTAACAAGAGCGGGGACGGGTAATCTCGCCGGCGCGGAGGCAGCCATGGTCTACATCCTGGGGGGATGGCAGAGCGACTTCTCCGCGAACTGGTCGCGCCAGGGCTGGGGCCTGGCCGACGCGTTTGGCGAGGCGGTGGCGCAGGGACTTGCGGCCACCGGCCTCGCCCCTTCCGACATCGAGACCGGCCACGTCGGCAACTTCGCCGGCGAGCTGTTCGCGGGCCAGGGCCTGCTGGGCGGCTTCTTCGGCCTCGTCCACACCGACCTCGACGGCCTGCCGACCATGCGCCACGAAGCCGCCTGCGCCTCGGGCAGCATCGCCATCCTGGCCGCCGCCGCCGAGATCGAGGCCGGCCGCTACGGCCTGTCCTGCGTCGTCGGCATCGAGCAGATGCGCAACGTCCCCGGCCAGCAGGCCGCCGCCAACCTGGGCGCCGCCGCCTGGACCGGCCACGAGTTCCAGGACGCCCGCTTCCTGTGGCCCGCCGCCTTCTCCGATCTGGCCGAGGTCTACGACCAGCGCTTCGGCCTGCGCTACGAGCACCTGATGGCGATCTCGGAACAGAACTTCGCCAACGCCCGCCGCAACCCCAACGCCCAGACCCGCGACTGGCGCTTCGCCCCCGAGGCCTTCACCGCCGACGACGTCGCCAATCCGGTGGTCGAGGGCCGCACCCGCAAGCAGGACTGCGGCCAGGTCACCGACGGCACGGCGGTGCTGTTCCTGGCCTCGCCCGAGCGCGCCAAGGCCTATGCCGACGCCCGCGGGTTCCCGCTGGAGCTCCTGCCGCGCATCAAGGGCTGGGGCCACCGCTCGGCCCCCATCCCCCTCGACCGCAAGCTGGCGGCGAGCCGTGAGGGCGGTCACGTCTTCCCGCAGGTGCGCCGCGCCGTCGAGGACGCCCGCGCCCGGGCCGGGATCGCCCACCTGTCGGACATCCACGCCATCGAGACCCACGACTGCTTCGCCATCACCCAGTACATGGCCATCGACCATCTGGGCCTGACCGCGCCGGGCCAGGCCTGGAAGGTGATCGAGGCCGGCGACACCAGCATCGACGGCAAGCTGCCGATCAATCCGTCCGGCGGCCTGATCGGCGCCGGTCATCCGGTCGGCGCGACGGGAGTGCGCATGGCCCTGGACGCCTTCAAGCAGACGACGGGAACGGCCGGCGACTATCAGGTGGGCGACGCCCGCACCGTCCAGACCCTCAACATCGGCGGCTCGACCACCACCACGGTCAGCCTGGTGATCGGAACCTGACATGCTGCAGATCCTGCTGGTCGACGCCGCCGTCTCGGCCGCCGCCTTCCTGGCGCTGTGGCTGGTCAGCTTGCGGATCCGCGACGTCAGCTTCATCGACGCCTGGTGGGGGCTGGGCATGGGGCTGATCGCCTGGACCGCCTTCCTGCAGGGCCCGCCCACGCCGCGCGGCATGCTGCTGACGACGATCTGCACCGTCTGGGCCTTGCGCCTGGGCGGCTACCTGTTGTGGCGCTGGCGCAAGCACGGCGCTGACCGCCGCTACGTCGCCATGCTGGCCCATGCCGAGAAGGAACGCGGCTGGAGCTTCGCCAAGACCTCGCTGCTGCTGGTCTTTTCCCTGCAGTACGCCATGCAGTTCGTCGTCGCCCTGCCGGTGCAGCTGGGCCAGGCTCCCGGACCGCTCGGCCCGCTGGCCTTCGCGGGCGCGGCCCTGGCGGTGCTCGGCATCCTCTTCGAGACCGTCGGCGACGCCCAGCTCGTCGCTTTCAAGGCCGATCCAGCCAACGCCGGCAAGGTGATGGACAAGGGCCTGTGGCGCTACACCCGCCACCCCAACTATTTCGGCGACGCCTGCACCTGGTGGGGCCTCTTCCTGATCGCCGCCGAGGCCTTGCCCTGGGGGCCGCTGTCGATGATCGGCCCGGCCCTTCTGACCTTCACCCTGATCCGCTGGAGCGGCGTGCCCACTACCGAAGGCCGCCTGAAGAAGACCCGCCCCGACTACGCGGCCTATGTGGCGCGGACGTCCGGGTTCGTGCCGTGGTTTCCGAAAACCAACCCTCTCCCATAGGGAGAGGAAGGGGCCCATGGCAAAGCCATGGGAGGGTGAGGGGTTAGGAACCCTGGCCGCCTTGCCCGAGATCGCACCGGCACGCCGGCCGACGTCCTAACCCCTCATCCTCCCACGCCTACGGCGCGGGCCCCTCCTTCTCCCTCTGGGAGAAGGGTCAAAGGAGCGCCCTCCCTATGGGAGCGGTTTCAGTTCGGACCGCCCCGCCCAGACGCTGTGCGTGCCGCTGCTGATCTTGTGCGGCAGCGCGATACGGCAGGCGGTCTCCATCGTCCGCGCGTCCACCACCAGGCACTCCGACGCGCCCGTGTTCTCGTCGATGATGAAGCTGACCAGCCAGCCGTCGTCCTCGGCGATCGCCCCCGGCCGGCCTGCGAACGGCGCCTCGCTGGCGTAGCGGCCCTGCGGCAGCTTCAGGCTCCAGCTCTCGCCCGTGACCAGGTCGTGCTTGACGAAGCCGTCGAACAGGAACCAGCCGGGCCTGGCCGTCGTCGAGTAGGCATAGCGATAGGGCTTGCCGGCGAAGGCCTGGTTGAACATGCCGAACTCCAGCACCCGGTCATCCAGCCGCTGCTCGACCGTCTGCCCCGTCGCCAGGTTGAACCGCCAGCGATGGAGCTTCGGCCGAAAGCTGTGTTCGTCCAGATAGGCCATCAGGTGGGCGTATTGTTCGGGCGCATCGGCCAGCGGGCGGGGCGTCGGGTTCTCCTGGAAATAGCCGTCGACCACCACCTCGTCGCCCTCCTCGTAGGCGTTGAGGAAGTGCAGCACATAGGTCGGCGCGGCCTCGAACCAGCGCGGTTCGCCGCCCTTCCGAGGCACCAGGGCGAAGCGCGACGGCAGGCCCTTGTGCAGGCGCACCGCGTGGATGTCGCGCTCCAGCAGGCCTGCGTCCCAGAACACCGGCAGGTCGTTGAGGATCGCCCAGTTCTGGCTGAACGCCATGTCGTGCGGCAGGCGCGGCCCCGGCAGCGGCACGGGCTGGTAGACCGTCCGCCGCCCCGAGGCGTCGACCACGCCGTAATGCATGTAGGGCGCGTGCTTGGAGTAGTTGAAGAACAAGAGCTCGCCGGTCGCCGGGTCGACCTTGGCGTGGGCCGACACCCCGTCCAGCGGCGCCCACGGAGCCGGCCCCAGCGTCTCCAGGGTCAGCGGATCCAGCCGATAGGCCTCGCCGCACTGGTAGAAGGTGGCGATCGCCTCGCCGGCGTGGACGATGATGTCGGTGCTGGCGGTGTCCTTCAGCGCCCCGTGCGCGCCGAAGCCGGGCCGCAGCGACACGCCCGGCCCGTCGGCCAGCCCACCCCACAGGCTCTGGCCCGCCTCCTGCTCGGCCTCGAAGCCGCGGGTGCGGATGAAGCGGTTGCGATAGCGCGCCTGGCCGTCCCGGAATTCGATCTGGTGGACCATGCCGTCGCCGTCGAACGGATGGTAGCGGCCCAGGGGCTCATGCGCCGGGTTCTCGGTGTTGCGCAGATAGACCCCGTCCAGCTCGCGCGGGATCGCCCCCTCCAGCACCACCAGGTCCTCGGCGTCGAGCTCCTCGTGCTGCGGCGTCCAGGCGCCGGTCATGTAGGGATGGTCGGTGACCCGAAGCGAGGTCTTCACCGGCGGTTGGCGTGCGATCTTCATGCCGTCCTCCCCAGGCTGGCCCGGGGAAGCTTAGACCGTCAGTCTCGTTATGCAAGCACCTTCACCGAACGACGATTGCTGCGCCGCAAACAAAAGAAAGGCCCGCGAGCCGAAGCGCGCGGGCCATTTCCTCGAGGCGCCCCGAAAACGGAGCGACCGCAGCCGAATTACAGGGCGGCGCGGTTCTTGTAGGCCGAAACGGCCAGAGCGATGAGGCTCAGCATGGCAAATCCAGTCATCTTGCATCGCCGGGACCGGATCGCCCCGACGCCGGTCATATAAGATGACAACGTTGTCAAATCAAGGCCGCATGCTGCGACGCAACAACGCATGAAACACCCTCTCCCAGAGGGAGAGGGAGGGGCCCAGGCGAAGCCTGGGAGGGTGAGGGGTTACGCCGCCAACCGGCGTGCCGGCACGCCGTCGACCGTCCCTAACCCCTCATCCGACCTGCTTCGCAGGCTGCCTTCTCCCTCCAGGGAGAAGGGGTTCATGAGCTCCTCGCCTCCTCGCCCATGAACACCACCTTGGCCCCTTTCTCGACCGCCTTGCCCAGTTGGGCCGCGTCCCAGTTGGTCAGGCGCACGCAGCCGTGAGAGGCGCGCTTGTTGACCAGCTTGGGGTCGGGCGTGCCGTGGATGCCGTAGGTGTCCTTGGTCAGGTCGATCCAGGTGCCGCCCACCGGGTTGTTCGGCCCGGCCTTGATGGTCAGCTTGCCCTTGGGCTTGCCGAAGGTCAGGCGCGAGGGGTCGTAGGTGTAGGTCGGCCGCGGCGCGACGGTGTTGACCGCCAGTTCGCCGCTCGGGGCCGGACGCTCGGTGCTGCCCACCGTGGCCGGATAGACCGCCTGCAGCACGTCCTGGGCGTCGAAGGCCCGCACCTGGCCGATCGACTTGTCGATCTCGATCCGCGTTACCCGCGCCGGCAGGTCGGCCGGGCCCAGGGCGGCCACCGCGATGCGGGTTCCGGCCTTGGTGAAGTCGGCCCCGGGGTTCAGCGCCTGCAGCAGCGCCTCGTCCATGTGGAACCGCTCGGCCAGGGCCTCCAGCGGGCTCGTGTAGGAAAGAGCCGGCAGTCTGGCCATCGCCTCGTAGTCGTCCTTGGGGATCGACTTCACGAACGGCCCCGCCACGTCCTGCGCCGTGATCACGTAGTCGGTCAGCACCGGACCGCCGTCGGCCTCGATCAGCGCCTTCCACAGGTCCGGCGTCACCTGGCCGTCGACGGTGAGGCCCCGGGCCTGCTGGAAGGCCTCGATGGCCAGCCGCAGGTTCGTGCCCGTCACCCCGTCGATCGAACCCGGCGAGAACCTCGCCCGGTCGAGCAGCACCTGCACCCGAACCAGCGACGGCGCAATCATCGACGGATCGGCCGGCGGCGCGTCCTGGGGTCCCGCCGCCTCGACGGCCTGGGCCAGCGG